>JANQSK010000053.1 GCA_028284105.1 Anaerolineae bacterium | reverse complement strand
GGAATAAGGTGCCCATCTATTTCAACATCGGCTGTGGTCCAGCGGGCCAATGCGCGTTCAACAGACCCATCAAAACGGAGAAACTCCTCAACGGCCGTTCCGATGAGGCTAGGGTCCGCTTTAAGCGCAGCTAGCTGCTCAGGATGATAGAACAAGGCCTTCATCGCATTCCCTATGAGATTGACGGTCGTTTCGTGTCCCGCCACAATCAACAAGAACATCATTGAATATAGTTCAGTTTCTGAGAATCTATCTCCATCCTCTTCAGCTTGGATAAGGCCAGTCACAAAATCATCCTGTGGATTTTGACGTCGATTTTCAAAGAGCTGACTCAAGTAAGCAATAAACTCTTGGATGTGTTTCAATGCCTCTTGTCCACTTTCTTCATCAAAAGTGGGTGTTAAAACAGCATTGGTCCACTCTTTAAAGTTTTCTCGATCTTCAGGTGGAATGCCTAAAAGTTCAGAAATGACAATAGTGGGTAGTGGGAACGCATAATCTGCGACCAAGTCCATCTTGCCATCAGCACCAACGGCTTCAATGAGTTCGTCTGCTACTTCCTGAATGCGAGGTTTAAGGGCATTAATGATTCGTGGTGTAAAAGCTTTACTTACTAAAGTACGCAAACGACGATGATCTTCGCCATCTTTGGCAAGCATGTGATCATCAATCAGTGTCCATACCCCTGCATTTTGCTCGCTCGGATCGGGTGGGTAGACGATCCGCCAATCTCGTACAAAGGTCTGATTGTCTTTTAACACACGATCAACGTCTTTGTATTTCGTGATCCACCAAATGGGAGATTTTCCATCAATCCCAACTTGTTTCAGAATAGGATCATTTTCACGCATGGTGTCATAAATAGTATAAATGTTTCGTTTTGCTTCTGGTGAATAAAGGTCATACTTTCGATCGGCATCGATTGAATGTTGAGTCATTTAAACTGTCCTTGTTTGGGTCAATTGGGTTGCTGCAATCTAACAGATTATGGATGTTGATACTTTTACATGCAGCAATTTGTCAAAATCATATCATCGCTTCGTTATAAATATCTAATTCTCATCGTTTCGTTACATTTAACCCCTCAAATTTTTTCGTCAAAAAGTAGACAATTGACTATACTGAAAGCTCCTTCTGAGGTGTCTAAAATGCGTGTTTTTAAACTAAAGTTCAGCAATCGAAATCGAATTTGGTGCGTCATTTGCGCTTTTCTAATTTTATTTGTTGTTATTGGGTGTAATGCTCCCTCACCAGATGAAGATGCTGTTGCTGAGCCTCCCGCTGAAGAAAGTTCTTTTGACGATGATGAACCAACGATTGAATCACCTGCTGCGCCCACATTAGGTTCCCTTTTGCAAACGGCCGTTGATGCAATGCAAAACGGCCAAATTGCTTTTAATACACCCCAAGAAATGCAAGCCGGAATCACACAAGAAATCACTGCTCGAATCATTGACAGTCAAACAGAAGAAGCAACTCAAACATTGCTTGAAGGGCTTGATGAGGTCGAGGAAGATGTTCAAGTCGAAACGCTCTCAGTGAGCTCAGAAATGCGGGCCGAGTTGATTGCTTCTGAACCGGGCAGTTTTGAAATCGTGGCCCTGAGTGATGCCCAACAGCTGATTGTGTCTGGCCAACTCACTGAATGGCAGTGGGAAGTGACACCGTTAAGACGTGGGGATGCCAAGCTCATATTGCGCGTAACGGCCGTTATTGAAGTGCCCGGATTTACCCCCAAGAGTCGTTCATTACCCGTACTTGAACGGGATATTGAGGTTCAAGTGAATCCAAGCTATTCACTTAATCGATTTTTGGCTCAAAATTGGTGGTGGCTCCTTTTGGTTACCCTGATTTTGGTTGCTACGGTGATTATTCTTCGTCGTCGTACTAAAACGGTCTTTCTTTTCCTTGGTGCTAATCCTGATTCAACAGGGGGGATTCGAGAAGATAAAGAAATTGAAGCTATCGATTCAGCCATTCAAAGCGCGCAGCTTCGTCAAAAATTGGAGCTTGAAAAACATTTTGCTGTTAAGTTTGCTGATGTGGATGATCTTATCCGTCGATATGAACCCAAAATCGTCCATTTTAGTGGGCATGGTAGTGATACGTATGAGCTGATTTTTGAAGGGCGCGGTATGTTTCATGATACGGTTTCAAGCGATGAGTTAATCAAGCTATTTGAGCGGGTTGAGCATGAGGTTGATTGTGTCGTGCTCAATGCGTGTTTCTCAAAGCCATTGGCGGAAGGCATTTCAAACCATGTTGGCTGTGTGATCGGAACCTCTAGAGAACTGGGGGACAATACGGCAATCTTATTTTCAAGTGAATTTTATAGAGCTATCGCAGATGGAGCCCCGCTTGGAAACGCGTATAACAGTGCTCGGGATGTGATTGATAGTGAATTGGGTAATCAAATGTTCCAAAACGAATCAGAAACAGACAGTGAGTTATCAGATAGGGTCGCTCACAAACCACAACTCATTTGTAACGATAGAAAAATCTTGTCGAAATCGATTGTTCGACGTTCATTAATGTAAGACTCACACTTCGCATACAAAAAAATAACAAATGTCCTCATAATACAATTCAATCCCAGTATAGGATGCTATTAACCGAAAAAATTGATGGAGACAATTCATGGCAAATCGAAATTTAATTATGACCTTAGCAAAAGTTGTTATTGCGGCAGCATGGGCTGATGGGAAGGTTACCCAAGAAGAACGCAACAGCCTTAAAGATTTGCTATTTCGCTTGCCTCAAATTGGTTTAGATAAAGGGATGCAAATAACAACGCGTGAGTGGCAAACGCTTGAAATGTATATGCACTCCCCCATTGAACCGGATGAACAACAGCGGCTCATTGAAGATCTCCAGATAGCGACCCAAACCTTTGAAGATAAAAAGCTGATTTTTGAAGCCCTCAATCAAATTGCGACTGCAGATGGTGATATTGGCGACGCCGAGAAACAAACGATTGGTGAGATTAAAACGGCTATTAATGAAGTCAACACCCATGTTATCAATCAAATTGGGAAGGTGGTTGGCTTTGCGATGCAGCGTCGTTCTAAGGTGGCTTCAAAATCTTATAATCGCGAACATGATTTGGAAGACTTTATCAAAAATAAGGTTTACTATGCGGCGTCACGTCGGTTGCGTAAAGAGTCGTTCTCGTTGAACCTGTCGGATCAAGAGCTTCGTAAATTAAGTCTAGCTGGCGGGCTTATGGCTAAAGTAGCGCATGTTGATTTGGACGTGACCGATGAAGAGTTTCAAATGATGGTGAATGCGTTGGAGCGGCATTGGGGTGTTGAACGAGAAACGGCCGTTTTTGTGGCGGAAGTGGCTGTCTCAGAAGCCATTGATCATCTTGACCATCATCGGACGGTTCGTGAATTTGGCATGATGACAGAGCCGAAAGAGCGAGTGCAATTCCTTGGCGTCCTGTTTGCCGTTGCTGATGCTGATGGGTATGTGTCTTATGATGAAATCGAAGAAATACGAGAGATTGCCAAAAGCATGAATGTCATCCATGAAGACTTTATCAAGTCAAAGCTGCTTATTCCCAAAGAACGTCGTGCGAATTAAAAAGTAAGAGAAGAGAGAAAAGAGATTTATCTTTCTTAAATCGTGTTGTTGGCTGGGTGACAAGGTGAAGGGGTGATATGTTTTGCTATTTACTATTTGTCACAAACAAAAACGTTTCCTAATCTCCAATCCCTAACCCCCGATCCCTAATCGCCAATCCCCAATTCCCCTAAATCTAGCCCCTAAAAATCCAGTGTTGTATTTCCTCAACAAAACCCTTGACAGATACTATGTTTTGTTGTATTGTTACAACACGTTCAATTGTTGTAATGCCCCGCACTATTTGCGGAGTGGTGAAAGTGAAGACGTCATATGTCAAAAGAGGATTTGTTAACACAATACGCTGGGGTTCAGGAAGTTAGCGATAGGCTAAACATCCACCCTGAGTCAGTCCGACGTCTTATTCGCCAAGGTAAACTTCCTGCCATCAAGTTTGGAAACAAATGGTTAGTGGAAAAAGCCGTATTAGAACAATACGCGAGCCGGTACGATCCACGTCCCGGAAACAAAGCGACACTGCTTTGATGCCAAACCCGTATCAACAACTAGGAACAGCCTTTGTGGGAAGAGGGTCTTTTTCTTAAAGTAGAAGATGTGGTTGGGTCAAAGCACAGTAGAGGGTGAACACATGCAGAGAGTGCCTGATTTAGAAAATGTAGCCTGTATTCGCGTCGTCGGTGTCGGCGGCGGTGGTTGTAATGCTGTCAATCGCATGATTGATGAGAATATTGGTGGCA
>JANQSK010000038.1 GCA_028284105.1 Anaerolineae bacterium | reverse complement strand
ACACCCCCTTCAGCTCGAACAGCAGCCGCCACATCTTCAGGGGTGCCGTGACCTTCCCGAAAGTAAAGATTGGGCGAAATTGCGGCATACCCATGATGTGCAAATTTCCGCGTTGCTTCACGATACCATTCATCCCAACCTGGCAAATGGTGAATAACGACGACTGAAGGGAATGGCCCTTGCCCCATCGGACGCGCATAGTAAGCGTTAATGGTGTCCCCATTTGCGCCATGAATCGTTACAGTTTCGGCAATCATGCCTTCGTACATATCAGTTTTGTACATATTTCTCTCCTTGGTTGATCTTAAAATAGCCAACTTTTGTATTTTCCTCAAGAAATCCGATATTTCACTGATTCAACATTCAGATGTATGATCATTTTTGAATCAAATTTAAACGGAAGGAACTTATGCCTACACCTCTTTCAGAAAAATCAACCCTCCATGAAATCAAAACTCGATTCGATGATGACGTGGAACGATTTTCAAATTTAGACACTGGTCAAACTTCAACAATCGATGCCCCATTAGCCATGGAGCTTATTACACAATCTGCGTTTAATGCAACGCAACCTATTGACACCATTTTAGATATTGGATGTGGTGCTGGAAACAACACATTGAAGCTATTGGAGTTAGCACCGTACGCCGCGACAGATCTAATTGATTTAAGTGAGCCAATGCTTGAAAAAGCAAAAGAACGAATTAGTGCTGCAGGAGGTTCCAAAATACGCACATTTCAAGGGGATTTTCGCACACTGCCATTGGAAGAAGAATCATATGATGTGGTGCTGGCAGCGGCTGTTTTGCACCATCTGCGAGAGGATGCTGATTGGGAATCTGCTTTCCGCAAAATCTATTCCATCATAAAACCCGGTGGCAGCATTTGGATTACTGATTTGGTCGTGCAAGAAAATGATAAGGTATACGAGCTGATGTGGGAGCGCTACGGCCGTTACCTTGAATCACTCGGTGGCAAAGCATATCGAGAAAAAGTTTTCGCCTATGTAGATAAAGAGGATTCACCACGTCCTGTAACCTATCAATTAGACCTTTTACGCAAAGTTGGCTTTTCTCAAGTTGAGATTTTGCACAAAAACTCTGTCTTTGCCGCATTTGGTGCCATAAAAGGAAGCTGATGGAAAAACGGCCGTTTCTCACACATAAACGACTGAAAGAAATCGTCTCGCAATACCCAACCCCCTTTCACATTTACGATGAAAAAGGGATTCGAGACAATATGCAACGATTCAATTCTGCCTTTCAATGGAATGAAGGGTTTAAGAATTATTTTGCAGTTAAAGCAACCCCGACACCTGCCATATTAAAAATTCTCAAAGATGAAGGATCTGGGTTTGATTGCTCTTCGCATACGGAGCTTACTTTAATGGAGAGGCTCCATATTTCCGGCGAGGAGATCATGTTTACATCCAACAATACGGCCGTTTATGAGTTCGAAAAAGCACGCCAAATGGATGTTTTAATTAATCTAGATGATGTTGAACATCTTACCTATTTAGAAAAACATGCAGGCTTGCCAGAAGCTATCAGTTTTCGATTTAACCCTGGCAAACTCAAGGAAGGAAATAAAATCATCGGACATCCTGAAGAGTCAAAATTTGGGATGACAAAAGCACAACTGTTTGAAGGATATCAACTTGCCCAAAACAAAGGAATTAGCCGGTTTGGCTTACACACCATGGTGGCTTCCAATGAGCTGAGCAGCGATTATTTTATTGAAACGGCCGTTTTACTATTTGAACTCATCGCTGAGCTCTCCCAAAAACTCGGGATTCAGTTTGAATTTGTCAATCTCGGTGGAGGTCTTGGCATTCCACATCGACCGGGAGAAACGGCCGTTGATCTTAATCAGGTTAGTATCGGCATCCAACAAGCTTATGAAAAAATCATATTGGGTAATGGGTTTCCTCCACTCAGTTTGTTTATGGAGTGTGGTCGTTTTGTGACAGGCCCTTACGGCCTGCTCATCTCAACCGTCCAACATGTTAAGAAAAGCTATAAAACCTATATTGGATTGGACGCTAGCATGAATAATTTAATGCGACCCGCGTTGTACGGTGCCTATCACCACATCTCAACTTTTGGACAAGAACAAAGCCATATCAATCCAGTTGACGTGACGGGCTCCCTCTGTGAAAACAATGACAAATTTGCCATCAACCGGCCGTTGCCCCCTCTTAAGGCTGGTGACCTCGTTGCAATTCACGACAGCAGTGCACATCGATATGCGATGGGATTTAACTACAACGGCCGTTTACGTTCAGGAGAACTACTGCTTAAAGAAGATGGCTCTTTTGTAGAAATACGAAGACCCGAAAATGTTGAAGATTATTTTCAAACAATGATTTTTTAAATAAGAAAGTCAGATATCGATTTTGGCAATTTTTTAATCAAAAGTGGGAGATACATATGAGTAAAGCAAACTTCCTAAATCTTCACCCGGTTTTGCCCGTTAGAGATGTACCAAACGCCATAAGGCAATATGTTGATTTATTAGGATTCGACCTGATTTTTGTTGATTCTCAAGAGGACACACGTTATGCCGGCATTCAAAGAGGAAACGTTATGCTCCATTTGCAATGGCACGATGAATCAGGCTTTGATTCGGTTGAAAAATTAAACCTACGATTTGAAATTGACAATGTCGATGCATTGTTTGCTGAATATGAAAATTGTGGGCTGTTCCATGAACACACTGCCCTAAGAGATACGCCTTGGGGAACGCGTGAATTTGCTTTTTACGATATGGATAGCAATGGATTGACGTTCTACAGAGATTTATAGAGTGCCGACCGACTAGGTTAGCAAAGGTAATCCAATCGCTTTCCGTCGTTGATCGACCTCATTTTCATCCTGAATTGGCCATGGAACAACTTTTCCGTCCTGTTTCTTTTTTTGAGTGCCGTAAAGTTGTTTTTTGCCTTGATTAATTAAAAATCGATCCATCAAAAAAGCATAATCTTTTTGATCGGCTTCTCCGTCCTGAATAAGAGGCTCCATGAGATTTAGGCAATGCCTCATCAGCAGGTGATCCCCAGAGTGGTATGCGATTTTCCATGCCGCTTTTGCAGCATCTGTTCCTATTTGGGAAATACGCGGCCAGCCATCTTCTTGAATCAATCGCTTAAGCCAACGCGCATTTTCTTGTTCCACCACAATAATATCTAGCCAATTTTGATAGCCTTGAGAAACTGTTTCTCGAATTTTGATACTTTTTTCGGCGCGATTTATGAGTTCGTGTTGAATAAATTGGGTCATAATAATTTTTCGTAGGGTGTTAGTCTTTATTTCGTGCTTTTTAAATATTCCCTATTTGGGCATATTAATTGCAACAGACAAAAGCCTTAAAATTGGCAATCTGCCATTCTGAGCAATTAGAGCGTTTATTGAAAGACAACTAGATTGAAAGGAATGATAAAAATCCGTCTGTCAATCTAGCTAACGAAGAGGAAAACAGGACTTTTGGATAAATGAATACCGTTTATGAAATAAAAGAGTTAGTCAAAAGGTATCCAGGCCAAGAAAAAGCAGCGAATGATCATATCAATCTGACTATTTTTGAAGGGGAAATTTATGGGTTCCTTGGCGCAAATGGGGCAGGAAAAAGCACCCTTGTTAAGCAGATGGTCAATCTTCTAAAAAGCAGTTCGGGAGAGATTTTGTTTTATCAACGGCCGTTACTTCAAGACCCGCTTGCTGTCTCTATGAATGTTGGCTACATGCCACAAGATAGTGCCGCCCTAAATCAACTTACTGTCAAAGAAGCCCTCTACTTCACAGCCCACCTTCGGGGGTTATCTCGCCACGATGCTAAACTGAATCGGGATAAGATGATTGATTTTTGGCAATTACGGCCGTTTCAAGGGCAATCAAGCGCCCAATTGTCAGGGGGGCAAAAGCGGCTTTTTCGCCTAGCCGTTGCAACAGCAGGGCAGCCACCTGTTTTGATGCTAGATGAACCCACAAATGATTTAGATCCCCAGCGACGAAAACAAGTTTGGGACGTATTACAAAATCTTAATCAAGAACAAGGAACGACTATTATTTTTATTACACACGATGCGTTGGAAGCAGAAAAGGTTATTCAACGCGTTGGCATCATGAAAGAAGGAAAGCTGATCGTAAACGGCCGTCCTGCTGACCTCAAAAAACAAATCAATCAGAAAATGCGGCTTGAACTTTATTTTCCCGAACATTTTCCACCCAACATTCCACCGCACTTGACCCAAAATCATATCAATAATTCTCATTGGAACATTTGGCTTGAACCAGAAGAAGTATCTTCTGTTTTAGCGCAGCTCAATATGGCACAGCTTGACGATTTTAAATTGGTCTCAACTTCTTTAGAGGATTTATATATTCATTATGCAAACACGTAAACGGCCGTCTTTTTTAACCCAATATTTTGACCTCTTCCTCATTGAATTAACCAACTGGCGCTGGGCCTGGCAAAGCATGATCACGATTAGTATCATCGTGCCACTTATGAGCATGGGAGGTTTATGGATTTTTGCCCGCGACAATGGCGAACAAGCTCTCATCTACGTACTAACTGGAAATGTGACATTAGCCGTCATGTTTGGAACCATTGACAAAGTTCAAAGCCATTTCATGTTCATGAAAATTCAAGGCTCATTTGATTTTTTTGCAACGCTTCCTATTCGGAAATTAGCTTTGTTGCTAGCTGTCGTGTCCGCATTCTTTTTACTCAACCTTCCGGCAATTTTTATCAATCTAATTTTAGGTAGTTGGTTGTTAGACATTCAACTAAAACTTCATCCTCTTATCTTAATCGTCTTAATTCTTTCAACAATCGCGCTGTCAGGAATTGGGGCATTAATTGCCTCTTATGCTCGACATCCTGCTGAATCGGGAACGCTAAGTACCTTAATTACTTTCTTATTTCTTGGACTGGGTCCTGTCTTATTCCCACCTGATCAACTTCCAAGCATCTTAATCAATCTTGGAAAGTTAAGCCCAGCCACTTATGCAGCTTCAGCACTTCGGCAAACGACTGTTGGCCCAATAACAGGACAATTTTGGTTAGACCTCATAATTCTTTCTGTTTGGGGAGCAATTCTTTTTATTTTAGTGGAGAAAAAGATGGAGTGGCGGGAAAATAATTCACAGCCGTAAAATTATTTTAGAGTGTCATGTATTTGAATTGATGATTTACCAACATGCGTATGAACGATAAATTTCAACAAAATTGAAAAAAGCTTCCCCATTTAGATTTACTGATCTTTTGGGGAAGCTTTTTGATTACTTACAATTCTTCAATCTTGCTAGTTGATTTGAATCATTATTTGGTTATTGCTGTCATCTGATTCTTGTACACGGTTTTCTTCATCGACAACAACATAAACAGAATGAGGTCCAGCCCCAGGAGAATTCCAGGTCACAGAAATCTCTGAATAAGTGCCACATCCGGATAGTGAAGCCACAGCATCAGTTCCAATTTGCATTCCACCAGCGTTAGGATCTCCGTCATAAAATTTAACAGTTGCTGGTCCTGACAAATTAGTTAAATTTCCAGCATTTGCAATCGTAACGGTTAATTCCAAATCGCCACCTGATGGTGTGCTTGTTAAATTAGTAGGAATCAGATCAACATCGGAAGCAATGGCGCTCGTGTAGTTAGCATAATTGATACCCATCGGCGAGATAATTTGGGTCTCTTTGTCAAAGAGATAGCCATTATAAATATCACCAGACTCGCCTGTGCTGTACCAAGAAAACTGTTGGATTAGACGATATTCATCATTGGGATCACCGAGAACTGGATCTGTTGCTGACAACATGTAATCAAAAGAGCCATTCATAAAAATATTAACTTCTGAAAATCCAAATCCTTCAAAATCCTCTGGAATCAAAATACCATATTCTGACAACATGATTGGCAATCCACCGTATCCATTATCAAACATCCACTGTCGAAATCTAACAATGCGCTCAATAAACAAATCGAGGTTTTTATTGTCATCTATTGTTAAAATTTCTCCGAAATCAGCATCAACCCCCGGTGGAATTTCAGCCCCCCAACAGTTTGTATCGTCGTAGTCACAGCTAACTTCATTCAATATAAAGTTATGAATACTCCATCCATCTACGGGCATAGATGACGCATACATTGATTGATAGTTTGATAAAACAAGATCGAGATACTCCAACCGAACAGGTGTTGGTTGTACGATCGTACCGGCATATATTTTTGCTGTAGGGTCAACATTTTTAATGATTTGATAGGTGTCATGATATGCTTTGGCATACACCAATGGCACTAGATCATCTTGGAAATCTTTTCGATCTGGCTCATTACCAATCAACCATTTTGATCCAGGGTTTGCAATTGCAATATCTTCAATTTCTGTTTGATTTTTACTGGGAATGTAATTAGAAGAGCCCGACTGTCTAAATCGAATAGTTTGAACAAACTCTGTTCCCTTTGGTAAATCTGGTGTTTCTTCAGCAATATAATTTGCATACCAACCAGAACGTAATGCTGTGTAATCATATTGCGAAATTGGGCCCAGCACATTCACGCCAAAACGACATAGTAACGGAGAAGCCCCTTCATTCACAAAAGGCAAGAAGAGTTGGGTTGAAGAACCACTAACAACCTCAGCTTCTGATTTTTCTACCGGTCCAGATAAAATATCAGAACTCCCGACAACAAATAATATTATTCCTAGCAGGAGAATCAGGCCTGCTTGTTTCCATATTTTGGATAAAACCATTATTGATCTACCTCCACATAAACAGGACGGCCGTTTATCTGCAGTGAAAGTCTAGAGTCAGACATCCCATCATCACTGTCAACTACTGAAACTGTTGAATTCGTAATACTATCGCGAACAATAGCTGAAGTTTCAGGTATTTTTACAGTGATGTAATTATCATTAGGCACTTCTGTACGCCATAAGACATAAATCAGTTTATTATTAATTGGATCTTCAAATAAATGAACAGATGCATCTGACGATTGAACTTCATTAGCAGTTAAAGTTCGAACAAATTCTAAATGACCTAGGGTTT
This sequence comes from Anaerolineae bacterium, assembly GCA_028284105.1. Classification (GTDB taxonomy): domain Bacteria; phylum Chloroflexota; class Anaerolineae; order Promineifilales; family Promineifilaceae; genus QQUD01. The sequence goes on along the minus strand of JANQSK010000038.1, from coordinate 6,886 downwards.
CAAATGCATTTTGGTAAACGGAATAGGATACTTTTTCTTGAATGGGATTACTGTCGCCATTGGTAACCAAGCCATTGTCGAAAGGATAAAAATCCCCAATGTCATAAAGCATCCACCAAATCATGGATTGAATGTCCGCAACAATTGATTCGGTATATATAGTAACGATATATCGCGCTTGTAATTCCTCAGTAGAAGGAACACCAACTGCGGCATTACTATGATGCCCTGCCTCTGTTATCACTATGGGCATATCAACTGAATGACTGCTCATAATATCTCGTATGGCCCCACTTTTCGCGATAACACCCGTTGAATCAGGAACTCCAGTCCAATTAATCGCAAAAGAGGGATATGAGTGAAAGTTCATTATATCGATATATGGACCACCACCTGCTGCCAAAACATCATCCAAAAAATCGCGATTAAATGGGCCACCATCCTCAATAAACCAATCAAATGCTATTCCTCCAAAAACCACTTGGGCATTGGGATTCGCATTTTTCATGGCGGGATAAATTGCAGCTAGCATTTGAGCGTATTTATCACCATCATTCCCCCATCGGCTGGGGCTTGCAGCTCGATCAGGTTCGTTATAAATTTCCCAGTGATTTACAATGGGCGAAAATGGAGCATCATCTACCCCATCCCCGTCATAACGCTCTACAAGGGCGACCATGAATTCTACAAATTCATTGATATCCTCATTATCAATAACCCCATCTAGATCAGGTGAAGCCCAAGACGGATTTCTTTCGATAGTCGCAATAATTTCTAAACTTCCGTTTTCGGGGATTGCTGCGGCGAGGTTTTTATCTACCACACTCCAATCAAAGTTATCTGGCGTTGTATTTGTGGGTTCAACCCGATCCCATTGAACATTCACTCTGAGCCAACCCGCTTGACTACCCATTAAATAAGCATGGTAGGGATTAGTAGGGCCAGTATCTCCATACATTTGGACACCAAAAATTGTACTGGAGGGTTGTAAGGTTGTTACAATGGGCCCATTATAATTTTCAAATAGCCCTGGAAGATAAGCAGGATAGTTAACACCAGCAGATGCTTCAAATTGCCTTATTAAGGGCAAATTTATTAATAAACTTAATAGAACAAGTGCCAAAAGGCGTATTGGGGATTTTTTTATTTTTTTCATAATCACTGCTACTTTGCAATCAATGGTAAGTAATTGAAATTAAAATAAGGTGGAATCCACTGAATAATTTCGTTGGTGCCGCTTTTTACTATCCATACCGTATCATTTGAATCGATCACAATATCGGAAAGGTTCGCCGAACTCCCTTCAGGAAATGCCATATAGTTGAATCCTTGAAAGGCTCCGTTGTTATCTGTGTTTATTCGGCCAGCAAAACCATTTACCGCATCAACAAACCAAATATTGTTACTACTTCCAGCATCTTGAAAATCTATCCGCCCAGGTGCAAAGTTTTGGATTGCAGTTTCAAACCAAATCCAAAAAGAGAGGGTGCCTGGAGCATGTCGACCAATAAGGCCGTTTGAACTTGCTGACGCCCAAGGTTCTGAACCATCTAGCGTGAGTCCTGATGGAGAGAATGTGGCGGAGCCTGGAATTAACTGTAACGGCACGTGTGAAAATGTAGGGCCAGCTGGCTCAAATTTCGAGATTCGATTGGCGCCAGGGGCTGAAACCCAAATCGTACTATTGTTTAAAACTTCTACTTCTTCAAGAGCGCCGTTTGCGGTTGTGTATGCATAATCTGTAAATGTAGACCCACCTGTATCGAAGCTAGTGATAATATTGTTGCCATTTTGGACAAACCAAATTGTTCCATTAGGAGAAATATCTATACCTCGTGGCGTATCTCCAGATGGAATTGAGAATTCATTTAATGTTTTTGTATTAACATTAATACTCCCAATTTCATTTGAACCAGCTTGAGTAAACCAAACCTCATCCGTGCCATCAAACACAATGTCATACGGTTCACTGTTCGCCCCGACTGAATATGAATTGACGGTAAAATTAGAAGGAGAGTTGATAATGAGCTCTCCAATCAAATCATCTTCAGGCGCTGTAAACCAAATAATTATGGGTAAACTTGTCGATTGAACGGCGATTTGGAAAGGGGAACCATCCATTCCTGGAATTTCATAGGCTGTCACAAGATCTTGAGAGGCTCCCAATTGATTGGCATTCAATCTTTGAGAAAGAATGATTGATGCCCCAAAAATAAAAATAGTAATGATTATAAAAATAATTCCTTGCTTAATACGTCTCATAAATCACCTTTATCTTCAATAAAATAATTCTGGCGATTGAAGTTTCCTTCCAAAATTAAATTTACAAATAAAACAATTGAAAATAACAACTACATGTTTATCAATATAAAATGGTGGTTACTTTTGAGATTCCCAACTTGCATTTAATTCTACAAGACCATAAATTTCTTTTGTTCCGCCTGGAACAATTCGAAATGAATAGGCTTCTTGATGCATATCATAGCAGCGGGGAAAGCGACTATCATGAACGGCCGTTGTTATTAGGTATTTGGCTGGCAGAAGGGGTAAATCATTTATGCAATATCGGATGATACCATCCCCTTCAACAATCCCTAAATCCAGTCCTGAGAAGTTGGTGTTTGGTCCATTAACGTGAAGCCCATCTTCCCGATAAATGGCCAAGCCAAATTCAGGATTAGGAATGGGCTCAGAAGAGTGGTACGCCATTTCAATAGTTAAAGATTCACCCGTTTCGAACTCTTCCTGCTCTTCACCTAAATCGTTCAAAATTCGAACGGCCGTTAATTCAATAACACCATCTCCAGACCGAACAAAACTCTTATTCTTTTCCTCTCCTCTATTTTGATAGGAGTCTGCAACATATTGGGCAATCACATCTTCAACATGCCCTCTGGCTACCATTTCACCCTTTTCAATCCAAATCAGCTCATTACAAACGGTTTGTAATTGATTGATGTTGTGGCTCACCATCAAAATTGTTGTGCCATTCTTTTTTAACTCGGTGATCTTTTTCAAGCACTTCTTTTGAAACGCTTGATCACCAACCGCCAAAATTTCATCAACTATCAGAATATCAGGTTGAACATGGATAGCAACACTAAAACCCAGCCGCATATACATTCCCGAAGAATAATATTTCACCTGCATATCTAGGAAATCTTCTAATTCGGAAAATGCCACAATATCATCAAACAAGGCTTCCACTTCTTCTTCTTGAAGCCCTAATACTGAGCCATTTAAGTAGATGTTTTCGCGACCTGTGAGATCAGGATGAAAACCAGCACCAAGTTCGAGCAGCGCACTAACACGGCCGTTTACTTCAATTTCCCCCTCATTCGGTTGAAGAATACGCGCCACCATCTTAAGAGTTGTGCTCTTACCGCTCCCGTTGCGACCAATAATGCCAAACCCTTGCCCAGGCATGACATCGAAAGAGACATCTCGCAAAGTATAAAGCGAGCGATCACTTTCACTCTCTTTGGACTGCTTTTTTCCTAATGAAAAAAACGAAATGATCGATTCAAGAAAGGATTGAGGATTTTTCTCATTGTAAAAAAATCGCTTACTCACATTCTGGAATCGAATGGCTGGTTTCAAAATAAATCACCTCAAAGAAATTCACACAAAAAAAAATCTGTAGCAGTTTGCTTCATTGCGTTGCTACGGATTTTCGTCGACTTCTTTATTTTAAATCAATCCAACATCCCATTCTACAACAAAAAACGGGTGACTCCAATACCATCCCAATTGATAGACACCAACTTCACATTTATAATTCTTTCATTCAAGAGATAACTTATTTGTCTTGAATGACCTGTAAGTTAAAATACTTTCTCCTACTTTCACATCAATTTTCCAATCAATTTTTGGAGAACAAAATATTGAGCACATTGGTTCTCAAGGTGCTTTTTATGCTTTTTTAAGGATAACTATGAGCTATCGAATCGAAAAAGACACGATGGGTGAAATCGAGGTTCCTGATGATAAATATTGGGGCGCTCAAACCCAACGCAGTCTTCAAAATTTTAAAATCGGTGGGCAAAAAATGCCCAAAGAGATTGTCTATGCGTTTGCAATATTGAAAAAAGCAGCGGCTTTAACCAATCAAGAATTAACCGACTTCACGGCTGAAAAAGCGGATGCCATTGCCCAAGCTTGTGATGAAGTTTTAACTGGGAAGCATGATGATCAATTCCCATTGGTCGTTTGGCAAACAGGCTCGGGCACACAAAGCAACATGAATGTGAATGAGGTGATTGCAAATCGCGCCTCTGAAATTTTAGGAGCCGACTTCCGCACCGATAAAAAAGTGAAGGCTAACGACGACGTCAACAAGAGCCAAAGCTCAAACGATACCTTTCCTACAGCCATGCACATTGCGGCCTACACAAAGGTGATTGAAGAAACGCTCCCCAAAATCAAATTGCTGCACGACACGCTAGCCTCTAAATCAGCTAAATTTAAAACCATTGTCAAAACGGGACGCACTCACTTGATGGATGCCACACCGCTGACCTTAGGACAAGAGTTTGGCGGTTATGCGACTCAGCTCAAACGGGGGATGGAAGCCTTAAATGATAGTCTGGTGCGCTTGCGTGAACTCGCTTTGGGTGGAACGGCCGTTGGCACGGGCTTAAACACCCCTGAAGGATATGCTGAAACAGTTGCCAGTAAAATTGCAGAGCTCACTGGACATCCATTTGTCACCGCTGAAGACAAATTTGAAGCCTTAAGTGCGCATGACGCTATGGTTGAAATGAGCGGCAGTTTGAAGCGTGTTGCTGTAAGCCTCATGCACATTGGCAACAATATCCGTATGTTAGCCAGTGGCCCACGCACGGGTATTGGTGAAATCGTTTTGCCAGCAAACGAACCCGGTAGCTCAATCATGCCTGGGAAAGTGAACCCTACACAATGTGAAGCGTTGACAATGGTTTGTGCCCAAGTCATTGGGAATGACACGGCCGTTTCTGTTTCAGGTTCTCAAGGGCATTTCCAGCTTAATGTGTTCAAGCCTGTTATTGCTTACAATGTCTTGATGAGTGCGCAACTCATCGGAGATGCGTGCCAAAGTTTTAACGACAATTGTGCAGTTGGCATTGAGCCCAACAACGGCCGTATTGATGAACTCGTTAGCAAAAGCTTGATGCTAGTGACCGCATTGAATACCAAAATTGGGTATTATAAAGCTGCAGAAATCGCCCAAACAGCGCATGCTGAAGGCAGCACGCTCAAAGAGGCGGCGCTTAAATTGGGTCACCTTACAGAAGAAGAGTTTGATCAAATCGTTGTCCCATCTAAAATGGTCGGTAAGATTTAGAGTTTTTCAATAAAGCTTCATACATTTGAGTCGATGCATTTACATTGCATCGACTCAATCTGTGCCCATCCTGAGCAGGCACCGTGTGAAACATTCAAAATTACATGCTAAAGCGCCTGTTCCATTGGGAATTCCCGCCTTTAAAACATTCATATTGGCTTGGCATCAACTGGGGTGAAAATGCAGTTGCCGTTTATTTTGGAACGGCCGTTTTCCTGTTTATGTCCTTCGTTGGAATCATCAACTTTGAACCAGGTTTAATATTTATATTGATCATCACTGTTGGCTTTTCCCTATTGCTATTAGCCGGTATTTTTGAGGAAATATCAAATCCGGTACGGGTAGATTTCGACGAAAATCAGATCCAATTTATCCACCTCATTTCTAGACCTAAAACGGTGAAAATTACATCTCTTTCTGAGATAAGAGTTGAAACAATTCTTAAAAAGCCACCAGCAAATAGCAAAAGCAAACCCCAAGCGTTTGACCAAATTGCATTTGAAATTTCTCCTCAAAAAATAGTCTTTGTTAAACGTGGTTCAAATCGTATTACCTATGCAAACTTGGTACAAGGACTTCTTCAAATTTCAGGTGTTCCTGTTTTTGTTAATAAAACACTTCAGCTTGTTTCCCCTCGCTCATTTGGTTCAGGTGCCATCATCGAATTTGATGAGTTTTTGAAGGGAGATACGGCCGTTTCAGCCCATTCTGTTCATGAGATCATCGATTTCCTTATTTCTTGTCAATATGCTTTGGATATGGATCTCTTTAAAAAACCAGATCATTGGCAATTACCACTTGAATTTGAAGAGCTTAAAAAAGGGGATTGTGAAGACCATGCCCTATGGGCGTGGCACAAACTTCATAAATTAGGCATTCCAAGCGAATTTATTGTGGGAACTATGTATAATGAACGCCAAAAGCGCTGGAATGGTCATGCATGGTTGACAATCAACCAAAAGGGTCGACTTCAACTATTTGAAACGGTGCGAAAATCTGGCTCCCTCATTCAGCCTTTAGATGATGTTAAACATAAATATAGACCTTATGTGGGTATCGACCATCATTTGAGAACCTTTTCTTATCAAAGAAAAAAGCGGGCTTAAATTCATGCTAAATCCTAAATCTCCGTCATTACTTAGCAGAATCGTCAACTATTTAAAAGCAGCTCCTCAGCGAATCGACCTGTCAAATAGTGAGATCAACATGTTCCATCGTTTTGGGACAGATCGATTTAATATTGAAGATTTGATCGAAGTACGGCAAGAACGAAGCTCAAAAGCCATCACAAAGCGGGGAGAAAAGATAGTTAAGCATACCTACCAGCTCGCTTGGGATTTTCACAACATTGGGACCATTCGCATCAATCAATTTAGGAATAAAGAAGCTTGGAATGCGTTGCTAAAGCAGCTGGAAGAAAATAATCTCGTCAATTTTTTTAGAAACAAATCTCAAACTTTTGTGCGGCACGACCTATTTGGTACCGGATCTGAACGCCCAATGACACGCTACTTAAATGATCCAACGAATATTAACATCACCTCGCTTGAAGATTTAACAACA
>JANQSK010000002.1 GCA_028284105.1 Anaerolineae bacterium | reverse complement strand
CTGCTGCTGCCGCAATCGCCGCTAAAATCTCATCGTCTGTATTGTCATCAATAAGTGTTCCAGAAAGATCCATTGGGAGCAATTCGTCTTCCTCTTCCATTTCTGGAAGCGCAACATCATCTTTACGTTGCGTGTGGTGCAAATCGAAACCTGTACCAGCGGGAATCAACTTACCAATGATCACGTTTTCTTTCAAACCAACTAAGGCATCTTCACGACCAGCAATCGCCGCACCGGCCAACACCTTAATGGTGTGTTGGAAAGAACTCGCTGACAAGAAGCTGTCCGTATTCAAGGCAGCTTTTGTAATACCGAGCAACACTTGGCGTGCTTCTGCTGGTTGACCACCCTCTTCAACGATCTCTTCATTCGTTTCGAGGAATGTAGCTGATTCAACCAACTCGCCAGGAAGCATTTCAGTATCACCAGAGGCTGTAATCATCACCTTACTCATCATTTTTCGGATAATGACTTCAAAATGCTTATCGTGAATGTTCTGACCTTGTGGACGATACACCTGTTGCATTTCACGCAGCAAGTAGTGTGTCACTGCATCTTGGCCTAATACTTCCAAAATGCGGTGCGGGTTCTTAGACCCTTCAGTCAACTGATCACCAGGATTTACCTGTTGGCCATCCGTGATCAACAAGCGCATACCAGCTGGAATTTCATAATCGTGTTCTTCAGTGCTTTCCCAAACAATCCGGACGCCTTCATCATCAACAACCGCGCGACCTGAGTGACGTGCTGCAAGAATCTCATCATCTTTCTCCGCAACAACGCTACCCATTTCAACAGAGGCGTTATTTTTGATTTTAACATCCCAACCTTCAGGAATTTCGTACACATCGTCTACTAATTTATTCTCAGTGATAAAGACATGACGAACACCATCAACCATGCGGATTTCTGCTAGACCGCCAATTTCGGTCATAACTGCTTCACCCTTTGGTTTTTGGCGAGCTTCAAACAGCTCTTCTACACGAGGCAAACCCTGTGTAATATCACCACCTGACTGAGCCGTACCACCAGTATGGAATGTACGGAGGGTCAATTGTGTACCGGGCTCACCAATAGATTGAGCAGCAACAATACCCACTGCGACACCACGTCCAACCATCTGGCCACGCGCGAGGTCAATGCCGTAACATTTGCCACAAATACCGCGACGCATTTCACAAGTCATCGGTGAGAAGACATAAAGGGCATCGAATCCAGCTGAATCAACGTAATCAGCTTCTTTATCCGTATAGATTTCACCGAGTTCGATGATAACTTCGCCCGTTTCTTCATCAACAACGGTTTCTGCAGATACACGACCCAATACACGTTCAGCCAATGTTTGCTTACCGAAGTTCTCAGACCGACGAATGTAAATACCTTTTGTGGTACCACAATCTTCTTGCATCACAATCATGTCTTGCGCAATGTCAACTAAACGGCGGGTCAAATAACCTGCATCCGCTGTACGGAGGGCCGTATCAGCAAGACCTTTACGAGCACCATGTGTAGAGATGAAATATTCAAGTGTATCAAGACCTTGACGGAAGTTAGATTGGATAGGTACAGGGATGATTCGACCTTGAGGGTCAGCCATCAAACCACGCATACCTGCCAACTGTGTAATTGGGCCAAAGCCCCCTTTACCAGCACCTGAAATTGCCATAACAGCAATCGGGCTTGCAGGGTCTAGCGCATCACGTACAGCAGATTCAACTTGCGATTTCGCATCATTCCATTGCTCGATTGTACGCATATACTGTTCTTCTTCAGTCAGAAGACCACGGCGATATTGACGATCAATTTCATTAACGCGTTTCAAAGCGCTGTCCAAAATGTCTTGACGTTCCTCGGGAATCGTTAAGTCAGCAACGGCGATCGTAGTACCTGATACAGTTGCGTACTTAAAGCCAAGGTTTTTAATATCATCGACTAAGTTAATCGTAATTTCATCACCCAAGCGACGATATACACGATTGATAAGTGCGTTTACACCACCCTTATCCAAAACTTCGTTCACGAATTGGAATTCTTCAGGCATGTGCATGTTAAAGAGCACACGGCCTGGTGAAGTTTCAATCATGCGATAACGAGGTTCGTTATCCGCATAACGTTTCCCATCATCATCGAAATAGGTGTTTGTCAATAAATTGATCTTGGCATGAATATCAACAAGGCCAAGCTCGTAAGCAGTTTCTACCTCTTCGAGGGTACCGAAGGTTTGTCCTTCACCAAAACGGCCGTCTCGCATCAACGTGATGTAATAAACACCCAAAACCATATCTTTTGAAGGACCTACAATGGGTCGACCATCAGCAGGTTTCAATAGGTTTTTGGTTGCCATCATCATTGACTTGGCTTCATTGACTGCCTTTTCAGAAAGAGGCACATGCACAGCCATTTGGTCACCATCAAAGTCAGCGTTAAACGCAGAACATACCAATGGATGAAGCTGAATCGCTTTACCTTCTACCAAAATTGGCATAAATGCTTGAATACCCAAGCGGTGAAGCGTTGGGGCACGGTTCAACAAAATTGGGCGGCCTTGGATGACTTCTTCGACAACTTCCCAAACTTCAGGTTGTTGCCGTTCAATGAAGCGCTTGGCCCCTTTTACATTGCTCGCGTAGCCATACTCAACCAATTTGCTAATGACAAATGGGCGGAAAAGCTCAAGCGCCATGTATTTTGGCAAACCGCATTGGCCTAATTTCAATTTAGGACCAACCACAATGACCGAACGACCAGAATAGTCAACACGTTTACCCAGCAAGTTGCGGCGGAAGCGACCTTTCTTCCC
>JANQSK010001275.1 GCA_028284105.1 Anaerolineae bacterium | reverse complement strand
ATCGATGGAGGCTTTTATCCATCGGTGTTAAACGCTGAACTTGGCGAGTATCTCCCCTTTTGGCAGCGGCGCATCGACCTCATGGTGGCGACCCACCCTGACGCTGATCATGTGTCTGGCTTGGTGGATGTCTTTGCTCGATATGAAGTGGAGCGCTTGATTACGGATGGGAGCGAGGCGGGAGAAACGGCCGTTTACGACGCCGTGCTAGAAGCAGCAGAAGTAGAGGGGGCTGACCTGAAAACGGCCGTTGTGGGGGAGAAAATCGTCATTGAAGATGGGATTACCCTGCAAATCCTACATCCAAGCGACAGGCGAAATGAAGAGAATCGCAACGAAAATTCTGTTTCTATGCGTTTAACCTATGGCGATTTTGCTTACTTATTCACAGGCGATGCGGAAGTCTTTGCTGAACGGGCTATGCTCCAAACAGGGCTTCCTCTCCAATCAACCGTCTTTAAAGCAGGGCATCATGGTTCACGGACCTCCAGTACACAGTCTTTCTTGGAAGCAGTGCAGCCAGAGGTGATGATTGTATCGGCAGGGGCTGACAATCGATTTGGTCATCCGCACCCAGAATTACTGGCTCGGGCGCAGGAAGTTGGCGCAACCATCCTCAGAACAGACACATTAGGAACAATTGAACTCGTCACGGATGGGCAGCAAATATGGTGGTTCTCACATCGGTAGCGACAAATAATTTTTATGAAAAAAGCTGAGAATTTGAGCTGATGGATTTGCTGTTGTTGCGGGGCAAGATTACAATTCGCGCTGTGAATTGGAGAAAATGGAGCATTTTGTGGTTTATTGTGCCAACCTTGTTTTTGGCTTGTCGTACCGCCCCCCCGACAAGCAGCGCCCCTGATCCAACCTCAACGCCACTTCCCCCAACCGTCACGATGACGCCAACCATCACCGTAGAGCCTACTGAAACGCCACGACCAAGCCCTACCCCCATTCGTGCTCGTCTTGATATTGAAAGCCAAGCCATTAGTGAAGAAGGTGTGCTTATTGTCAATGAGGTTGTTTTATCTGATCCGGCGTGGGTGGTCGTATTTAATAGTGACAGTGGGGAACCCAATGAGGTGATTGGCGCAACGGCCGTTTCCTTTGGCGTGATCGCTGATTTAGAAATTGAAGTTGATTTGGCACAGGTCTCCGAAACCCTGATAGTGCAAATTTTTCAAGCCAATAACGCCAATAACGTGTTCCAAATTGATGAACATGAGCCATTGTCGCCGCCCGTTGTTGAACAAGTTGATATTGATTTAGCCATTGAGCTTCCCGAAATAGAAATTTCATCCACAGATGCCAGTGTAGACGGCCGTATCGTTTTTGATTCTGTGCTGGCTGGTGAAGATGGCTGGGTTGTAGTCCACAATTTTGATGATGAAGAGCTTGGTGATTTGGTGGGCATTGTGCATGTAGAGTCAGGCTTGACGCGCAATGTGGAAGTCCCTCTTCGCTGGCGAGAAGCGTCTAATCAATTAGTAGCACGGCTGTTGCAGGATAACGGCCAAATTCAGACCTATGAGCCAGAAATCGACACACCTGTTCAGGTGGCTCAAAATGAAATTAAACAGGCGTTTGAAGTACGTTTGCCTGTTGATGTGGTGGTCTTTGATCAGCCGTTAGAAGAAGGGTTCATTACAGTTGAAAAAGTCACGAGCCCCGATGACGGGTGGTTGGCTGTGTACCATGACGATAACGGTCAACTAGGCTTGATTATTGGGTATGCACCTATCAAGGCTGGATTAAACGAGCAAGTACCCGTAGACGTCATTGACTCCGCGATTACAGATCCGATGTACATAGTGCTTCATGAAGATACGAATCCCGGTGATGATTTTGACTTACCCTTGAACGACCCCCCATTCTCGATTGACAACCAAGCCATTGCCCCCTTCTCATTTGGATTGACGCTATCGCCTTATTTCATCGTTCGTAATCAACCGTTGACGATGATTTTAGAGCAGGCCGGTGTGGAAGTTAGTAAGGTATATGTGGAATTTCCAAGTTGGGTAGTGGTACAAGAATTGAATGAGGAAGGGGAGATAGGTGCAGTCTTAGGACAAACGGCCGTTTCGCCTGGTTTAACGCGTGATGTGTTTGTGGCTGTGCCTGCGGATTCATCTAATATAAGAGTGATGGTCTCCCTCTATCTGAATTCAGGAGACCCCACTTTATTTGAAATTGAAGAAGAGGTTGATATTCCTCTGCGAATCGAGCGCTCGCCGATTCAAGTCCCCATCACTATCTTATCACCAGAGGTAGATAGATAGTTTGCGCTTCTTCTACCGTGATTGTCACCGTTGTGGGTGATGATGATAAATTGCCGTCCGTGGTGATGTAGGTAAAAGAATCCACCCCAGAATAGTTTGCATTTGGCGTATAGGTAATGGTGTTGTCACCATTGATGACAGCGATCCCATTTGTGGGCTGTGTAATAGATTGAATGCTTAGTGTAGGCCCATCTGCATCTTGGTCGTTGCTTAAAACATCAAGTATCAAAGACCCTAAATTTGAAATCACATTGCCACTATCTGAGTAGCCTATCGGCGGATCATTTACCCCATTGATCACAACTGAAATAGAGAAGAGATCCCCTGATTGGTCGTGGTCACGAATAAGCAAATCGATACTGTCGCTTGTGGCTTCGTTTCCGTTTTGCGTGTAGCTTACGTTCCCTGCATCAACATCGGCCTGGGTAAAGGTTTCTCCTGCAAGCAGTTCATCACTGTTTAAGAAGAGTGAACCGTTGGTGGGTTGACTGTCCAGTTCATAGCGCACCAAGCCGCCCTCTGGATCAGACCCAGATAGATTTGAGTTTAGAATGGATTTGGTGGCACCTTCATTGACGATGATGCCTGTGTTGGTGTCAACTGTTGGTGTTTCATTGTTCACGGTGATGATCACGTCTTGCGTGTTGTTATGAATCAACTCAGTGGCATCGTTGTGCACTTTGCTTTCGCCGAAGCCAATGCTAAAGGTTGCATTGAGTGCTTCAAGGTGACGATTGGTGCCTGTGTTGCTTTTACGCCCAAAACCAAACACGGTCATAGCACCATTGTCGTCAGTGCCTGGTGGGGATGTTTGGTCGTTGTCGTTTTGCGCCCGATACATGTCTGGCTTGTCGTCATCATTGCTGTGGGACACAAAAAAGACGCGGTCTAATGTTGCATCTGCAAAATAAACCCACTCACCGGTTGTATTAGCTGAAAATGTAGCAAGTTCTTGGTCCTCAACATTCCAGAGTGTGCCTGCATTATTTGATGTGCCATCTGAACGCACGATGACGTCTTGATCTTGACCTGTGTAGTCTAAGCTGCCACCGGGCGTGCCTTCGTATAAGAACCAATACTCTTCATCGTCAGGAATGTCTAAAATAGTCATGCGGGCGAAGGTTGGGAAGATATCCCAGCGAGCAGTCCATTCATCGTCGTGGCTAATTGACAAGATGGAGAGGCGTAAAGGTCCATCTTCGATGACGGTACTGTCTGATTTCATGGTCGTGCCAGATAAGTCGTTGTATCCAGGATGGAAGACATCCCCTAAGTTGGGAATACCCCGAAATTCACCCCCTGACTGGGAGTTGGCTGTTGGATAGTAGCTGACCCAATCATTCCCGTCTCGATCGTAGATGCTAGCGAATCCAGCCCCTTTTTTGTGATAGTAATAAGCGGTGTTGAGCGTGCTGGCATCATCCATGGTGTAAACGATGAAACTTTGTTGATTGCGGTGGCCGCTATCTGCTTGCCTTTGAACAAGGTCTGTCATGGCGTTTGGTGCTGAAAAGGTGCCGGTGGTGTCAAAGTAGATTTGATAGTGACGATCGCTGTTGGCATTAGTGGTACCATCCATCATGAAAACCAGCGTTCCATTAGGTTCATCTA
>JANQSK010001268.1 GCA_028284105.1 Anaerolineae bacterium | reverse complement strand
CCTAAAGCAATCGCCGGTTGAACATCTCCCCGAGTCCCATTGGCAATAATAACAATTCGAGTCATGTTTCATATTTTACGCAGACTTTCGATGAAACCAACTCAACCGTTTGGAAATCAATCCATGATGTTTTTAATTTCGCATGGTCTCTGTATGCCCATCAACAGCCAGCGCTTGACCCGAAATATGTCTTCCAAGCGGCGAGGCAATGAAGAGGGCCATATTGGCGATTTCTTCTGGGTCGATGAAGGTGTTCATGGAGACCTGCTTGAGAAAGCCCTCACGCACTTGTTCTTTTGAGTTGCCAGTTACCTCATGTTCTAATTGAATGACATGCTCCATTCGCTTATTGTTGATGGAGCCAGGACAAATGACATTGGCTCTGATGTTAAATTCACCGAGCTCCATCGCCATTGTTTTGGTGAGCCCAATAATGGCCCACTTAGAGGTGCAATAGGGACTGCGCCAAGGGAAGCCGTATTGACCGGCTGTTGAGGCAATATTGATAATCGAACCGCGACGCTGGGCTTTCATGAGAGGGATGGCGTGTTTAGCCGTATAAAATTGACTGCCTAGATTGACATTTAAACAATCCAGTAAACTCTCTTGAGTGACACTCTCAATGGGTCCGGCAGGACCGGCGATACCTGCATTGTTAACAAGTACGTCGATACCGCCCAGTGTTTCAATAGCCTCGGTCATCATTTGGTCGACCTGTTGAGGATTGCCTACATCGCAGACGGTGCCTGTTGTGCCAGATACGGCCGTTAAACACGCACCCAAAGCCGTTTCATCAATATCACATAGATGTACATTTGCTCCGCTCGCCACAAACGCGTTAACGATTGCACGACCGATGCCCCGTGCACCAGCAGTGACCACCACGCGATACCCTTCCACATTGATATTCATATTGCCTCACTCTTCTTTTCTCGTGTTAAAATGGGGTCATGGTTATCAAATTGAACTGTTTGGGACCGCTCCAACTAGAGCATCCAGCAAATGCCCAACCTACAGGACAATTTAATCAAAAGACCCGTGCCATCTTAGCGTACTTAGCCGTCACGAACGAATCCCATTCACGCCAAAAATTGTATGAATGGTTTTGTCAAAATGCACGCGATCCTGCTGGAACCCTGCGGTGGCATTTGAGCCAAATTCGTAAGCAGACGCTGCCAGAACTGCTGGATGTGACGCGCAAAAGTGTGGCGATAAACGAAGCCTTTTTTGTGGCAGATTATCGGGATTTAGAAACGGCCGTTCATCTTGAAGCCAATCTATCAATCGATGAACTGAGTAAAGCTGTTTCGGGATATCGTGGCCCATTTTTAGCCGATTTAATCATTAAGAATGCACCTGAATTTGACCTCTGGTTGCTTCGTCAACGGAGCTACTGGCAGCGCATTTTTGAACAAGCTGCTTTGCTCCTACTGCGCAAACAAGTTGAAATCAAAGCGTATGGAGAGGCTCTCAAAACAGCGCAAAAAATATTGCAGCATAATCCCCTTTTGGAAACAGTCCATATCTATTCAGTTTGGCTTTATGCGCAAATGGGTCAAAAAAGTAGTGCGCTTGAACAGGTGGCACAGTGCCGAGCATTGCTTTGGGAAGAGCTGGCGGTCGAACCAACAAATGAGCTGGTTGCGTTAGAGATTGCCATTCAAAATAATTCAGAAATACCATCGCTATTCCCAGAAACAGAGCCGCAAACTCAGGAAAAGGTTGAAAGTGATGTGCCTTTTATTGGGCGTGATGAGCCATTGAGGCAGCTTGAAAGCGTTTGGCAATCTGGCGGGCATGTCGTTTTAGTGGCTGGGGCTGCTGGAAGCGGTAAAACCAATCTGGTGCAAACATTTCAATCACGAATAGGCGAGGTGGCTACTTTCAACGGGCGTTGTTATGAAACGACCCAATCGCTACTTTATCATCCTTGGCAATCTATTCTTGAGCAAAAAATTAGCCAGATTGGAGATGTGGGTCTTCAACAAGTGCCGCTTTATTGGCGACAGCTTTTGTCCCATTTGTTGCCTGAGCTGGGTGAAACGGCCGTTTCGCCAAACCAACAACAGCTATTTCGAGCAGTGGCTCATCTGTTAATCGAATATGCCGAGATACCAACTATTTTCTTTATTGATGATTTGCAGTGGGCTGATGAAGCCTCGTTTCAATTATTCCAGTTCATCGCACAGCAAATTGAGCAAACTAAACAAAACGTACTCCTCATTGCAACCGTTCGTTCTGAAGAGGTAAGTGGAAACGCCCAATTAGAGACATTGCTATCTGATTTAGCGCGGTTGCCAAACTATTTATCTATCCAGATAGACCCATTTGATGAGGCAGAAACTGAGAAACTTATCACTCAGCTGGCACCCCAAATCACGGACCCCAATGAGATTGCCAGCATGGGACGCCATTTGCGAATGGCAACAGAAGGGAATCCGCTGTATATGAGTGAGATTTTGCAAGAGCTTGTTCTGGTTCCTTCTAAAAGCTCTGAACTACCTTTGCCCCCCAGTTTGTCTGCCTTGATTGCCAAGCGATTAACGCAACTCCCTGAAAATGGCCGACAAATTATTGAGAGCCTTGCAATTTTGGATCAACCTTCCAGTTTTGATTTGGTGCAAACGATTAGTGGTCGGAGTGAAGAAGAGACGATAACGGCCGTTGAGCGAGGGTTGCACTGGCGGTTGCTCAAATTGCAAGATACACAGCAGCTTGATTTTAGCCATAATTTGATGAGAACGGCCGTATTGCAGCAAATTAGCCCTATTCGCCAACAGCGATTGCATTTTCGTGTCGCACAAACGCTTGAAAATGAGCAAGCTGAAGCGGCAACATTGGCCTATCATTGGGGCCAAGCGGGGAATCACACAAAAGGAAGCCACTTTGCCCTTATTGCCGGAGAAAAAGCGACAAGACTGTATGCCATTGATGAGGCCATCCGACTCTATCAAAGTGTAGTCGCGCATTCACCTGAGCAAGAGAATCAACTTAGAGCCATGATTCAATTGGCCCGGCTCTATCAACGCATAAGCGATTGGGAAAGCTCCGAAAAGATGCTAACAGATGGGCTAAAACTAGCACATCCGGGTCGTGAAAATTACAACAGACTCCAAATTCTGTTGGCACAGCTTCAGATGAGGCAGAGTCAATATCAAACGGCACTCGACATCTTAAAAGAGACCTATGCCAGTTGTCTTGCTCTGGGTGACAAAGCGATATTGGCCCAATGTGTGGGGTCGATGGGCATTGTCTATTATTTTCAAGATGCGCTTGATGACTGTTTAGCCTGCTATGAAGAAGCGCTTCAGCTTTCTCAAGAATTGAATGATGAAGAGAATGAAGCGGTTTGGCTGAGTAACGTGGCCATAGTGCACACCTACCGAAATGAAAATGAGACCGCTTTAAGATATCAAGAGCAGGTCTTGATTGTGCAAAAAC
Source organism: Anaerolineae bacterium (assembly GCA_028284105.1). Taxonomy (GTDB): domain Bacteria; phylum Chloroflexota; class Anaerolineae; order Promineifilales; family Promineifilaceae; genus QQUD01. The sequence goes on along the minus strand of JANQSK010001268.1, from coordinate 2,407 downwards.
GGTTGGGTAATCAGGAGCAAACGGCCGTTACGCTGGGCAATGTTGGGAACAGCTACGGTCAACTGGGTCAATTTGAGAAAGCGATCACGTATCACAAAGAAGCGTTGTTTATTCGGAATGAATGGGGGGATAAGGCCGGGGTGGGCACACATTTGCGAGATATGGGTGTTGATTATGCAGAAGCTGGCTTTGAACAGTCAGCATTTGATTGTTTTTGGCAAGCCCTTACACTCGATGTGGAATTAGGGCGGCGTGATGCGTGTGGGATTAGCCTGTTCCATTTATCTGCACTGATGCGGAAACAATCAGATTTTGCCAATGCAAAACGCATGATTGTATTAGCAGTCGAGCTGCTGAGAGCCGCAAGTTCAAGACTATTTCTTTGCCGATCTTTATTGTCTCTCATTGAACAACTTTGGGATGATGGTGCGTTTGAGCAAATTGAAAAGCTCCTTGAAGAGGCGACCCAAGTAGCTTCAGAGATTGAGGCACCTCACGAAGCGTTGGCCTGCCAATTAACGGCCGTTCAGCTTCAAGTGGCTCAAAACCAAATCAGCTCAGCTGAAGCTGTCACTAAACTTCAAACCATATCCCCAATCGATGACGTGCAACGGGCGGATATTGGCATTGCAATTTGGCAAATCGATCCCCAACAAGAAGCCATTCGACAAAAAACAGTTGAACAGATTGAATCATTGCTTTCTGTAAACGGGAAAGAGAAGTTTCGGCACCAATATCAGACCCTAACGGGACAAATCGCTGACCTCTCATTTTCTACACTGCCAGACCCAGTTTATATCGTTGATCCATTGGGAAAAACGATTGAATCTTACCTAGCCCAACTCCAAATTTTAATCCCCAAATAACCTCCACACGATTCTCCACACGTTTCTATTTTATTCTCCCACCATCGTATCCAAATGATGAGGTGATTCGCTAAAGCCCGTAGCGAACACGACGATAGGAGATTGAAATGAACAAAGGATTTAAGGCATTAGTCTCTGAGGCCAATCAGCAAATTGTGACCCATTCTGTGGAAGAAGCGATGAATATCTTCAACCAATCGCAAGCACTGTTTGTGGATATTCGGGATCGGCCAGAACTTGAACGGGATGGGCAAATTCCAGGAGCTGTCCACGTTTCACGGGGCATGTTGGAGTTTGTGGTTGACCCCGAAAGCCCTTATCATAATCCCGTTTTTAGTGAATCGGAACCAATATTGCTGTACTGCGCCAGCGGTGGACGTTCGGCTTTGGCTGCAAAGACGCTTCAAGAGATGGGAATGGCTGATGTTTCACATATGGCTGGTGGGTTAAAAGGTTGGAAAGAAGCGGGTGGCCAAACAACGGCCGTTTCATAAATTGAGAAGGAGATAGCATGATTGCTTCGACACAGTGGCAGCTGGCTAAAAACGCAGCCGAAAAATATCAAAGCGTCTTGACACCAGCCATATTAGGTCCATTTGCAGAAGGGTTGGTCGATTGTGCCAACTTGCAAGAAGGTGAAACGGTTCTCGATATCGGCTGCGGTACAGGGGCGGCGGCACGATACGCTGCGATGCAGGTTGGGGAAACGGGGTCAGTGATTGGTATGGATGTCAATCGAGGCATGCTCAATATTGCCCGCTCATTACCGCTCTTAGACGGTGCTCCCATCGATTGGCGAGAAGGGAACGGGATGCAGATCCCTTTGGGCAGTCGCTACGCAGATGTTGTTTTTGCGGCCCAAGTGCTTCAATTTTTGCCTGATAAGCAAAAAGCGCTGCATGAGATGAAACGGGTGGTAAAGGAAAACGGCCGTATCTTTCTCAGCATATGGTGTGATATTCATGAAAACCCATACTTTGAAGCACTTCTATCGGCTATTACTTATCACATTGGGCAAGAAACGGCCGTTGGTCTTGAATCAGCCTTTTCACTTTCTGCTGTTAATCAGCTTGAAACAGTGCTCCAAGAAGCCGGTATTTCAAAATATGAACGTTCAACCTTGCACTATTATCGCCCTTTCCAAAATTTGGAAGCGTTTATTCCCAAACATATTAACGCGACACCGATGGCAATTGGTTTTCAGCTATCTTCATCCATTGCTCGGCACGCCATTGTGCAAGAAGTTGTTGCTCGAATGGAGCCTTATTTAGAAAACCACGTTCATCAAATTCCATTTAGCGCACACATTATTTCATTCTGAAGATATATGAACATCAGAAAAGAGCTTCAAGAAATCAACGTTAGAATTAGGAGAAACTCATGAAAGAACATCAAACAGGTCAGGTCGTATCGAGTGCAGCTGAAGTGTATGAGCAATTTTTTGTGCCCGCTTTATTTGGCGCATGGCCAACGCCCGTTTTAGAAGCCGCCGGTGTGCAGCAGGGAGATGCTGTCTTAGATGTGGCCTGTGGCACAGGAGT
>JANQSK010001267.1 GCA_028284105.1 Anaerolineae bacterium | reverse complement strand
GCTAACGAGCTTCGCGAGACGGATGAACATGTAACCAACATCGTCATGATGGGCATGGGTGAGCCGCTCCATAATTACAAAAATACATTAACGGCCGTTGACAGACTCACCAACGAAAAAGGGTTTAACTTAGGCGCTCGTAAAATCACTATTTCAACCGTTGGTCTTGTGCCAGCTATAAGACGATACGCGGATGAGCAACGGCAAACCCCACTGGCCATATCGCTCCACGCTGCCACCGATGAGGAACGAGACAATCTCATCCCCGTCAACAAGAAATGGCCTATTTCTGACATTATGGATGCATGTCGTTATTACATCGAAAAAACGGGCCGTCGACTCACCTTTGAGTGGGCATTAATCCAAGGCAAAAATGACACGATTGAACAAGCATCCATGCTGGGTGAACTCTTACAAGGCATGCTGTGTCATGTCAATCTTATTCCTCTCAATCCAACTGAAGGCTACAAAGGCGGCCCCTCGTCGAAAGACCGTGTTCAAACATTCCAAGACATCTTAGCGCGATATGGGGTGAGCAGTACTGTTCGCATGCGGCGTGGGATTGATATTCAAGCGGGGTGTGGACAGCTCCGCGATCGGGTCGTCAAAGGGATTCAAATTCAAGAAAGTGTTTAGTAAATGCTAGCAATAAATCTTGGCAATTAGACCGGCGGGTGAGGTAGCTTTGTAAGACGCAAAATGAGCCCTTTGAGCTCTTCAAGGCGTTTATCATCCGGCGGAGCATACTGATTTTTAATCGAAGTCCACAACCCATCTACTCCCAAACGTAAAAAAGTGGCCCAAACGGGGTCTATATCAGACCGATCGACCTTTTCTTGCCAAGCTATATATTTTTGACGCATCAGCTGATGTGCAGAAGCATATTTTTCTTCAGCAGCAAATAGGCTGGCATACAGGCTGGCATTTTCGGGATTGGTAATTTGTTCAATGGATGCAAGCGCATAAGCACGCAGCCAGGCTCCAGGTACATCCCCTTCAACGGCCGTTAATTCTTGAAGCCGCTCTTCAAAAATGTTGTTGTGATAATTAAATAATCCATCAATCAACGCAACTTTATTGGGGAAGTGATAGAGCAGTCCCCCTTTACTTAAATTTGCTTCATCGGCAACCGCATCCAATGTCAGGCTTGAAAGACCTTCTCGTCTCAAAATACGGCTACATGCCTCAAAAATCAGCTTCTTCGTTTCAACGCCAGTTCGCTTAGAACCCATATGCACCTCAATACGGAATATAGAAGGAAAAATAAGCGTGTCAAGCACCGTCCCCACTCATCAAAAAAAGTGGCGACGTTTTGGTGACGCTTCATCCGTATCATGGGAATCAATCATGAAGAGAGAGAACAAACTAGGCAAATGGCACAAGCCACAAAATAGACAAGCTTACTTAATGCGTCTTTGGCGTGAGGATGACCAAATGCCATGGCGAATTATGCTTCAAACCATCAATGATGGTGAACGTGAGAACTTTCCCACCATTGAATCCTTTATCTCTCATTTAGAAAAAATCATGCAAGCATCGGAATAAATAATTATTGGTATTTACATAGACGGAGGTTTCAAATGAATCCCATCAGCAATTTTAAAATTGGCAAAATGATCCACAACGAATACGAAACTGAACAATCACGATATGCTCAGTATGAAACAAACGAAAGAAACGGCCGTTTATTCACATTCATTACAGTCGGCATGGGAATCATCACCTTAGTTACCCTTTTTATAGTCTAGGTAAATAACAAAAGTTTTAAAAATTAAATCAGCTTCAATGATTGTGATTTACTCGGTGATTGACAGCCTTTGTAAGACCTCTTTTTAGAAAACTTTCTGTCAATCACATTAGTGAACAAAAGAGTTCTTGGAGAAAAAGTAAACAATGGATTTTCAAGTCAGATTATCCCTGTGTAGAGAGCTTGCGCTTGTCCGGGGCAATACAACCTGATTGATCAATCCTATATCACGGCACAGCCGGCGTCATTGTCACGACACGACAACAATCATCGCAAGAAAAGATTCTTGCAGGAAGAAAGTCAACGAGAACTGGAATATGAAATGGCAAAATTTGCCAATCATCTTACCGAAAGTGATCAAAAAAGTTAGGAGACAAAATCATGGAGACAAATACGAGTAAAGTTTGGGTCATTATTCGCATACTATTGGGATTTATTTTTCTTTGGGCAGCTGTAGATAAAATTTTTGGGCTTGGATTCTCGACCCCACCAGAAGAAGCATGGATTGCAGGCGTATCCCCAACGTTTGGATATCTTAAATTCGCCACCTATGGGCCATTTTCTGGCATGATGCAAGCAATGGCTGGCAATCCGGTTGTGGATGTTTTGTTAGTAGGCGGTCAATTGCTAGTGGGTCTTGCCCTTATTCTCGGTATCGGGGTTAAAGTTGCTGGTTATTCAGGCGCTCTAATGATGCTCTTGATTTATCTCTCTCGGTTTCCTGGGGAGTTCAACCCTTTAATTGATGAACATATCATTTATATCGTTTTGTTAATCGCATTAGCGCAAGTAGAAGCTGGAAAGGTTTTGGGACTCGGTCGTATGTGGTCTCAAACTGACATTGTTCAAAAATATCCTATTCTCGAATAGATATTTTCACTTACTCCTTTAAGTGAGGTTGATGAACCATCAATCTCTCGTTGTAGGTAATCTTTCCAATGGTTACCTATAACCCAAAACGCCAAGCGCTAGGGGCTTGGCGTTTTTGTTTACCAATTAAGCTTAAGTGAAACGAAGTTACTGCTTTGAATAAAACGACGGCACTAAACTTCGTTTCCTCGAGGTTCCGAAGCTTTTGCTAACATGTTTTTCAATTTAGCAACTTCGGAACACTTAAGCCTCAATACGATTTGCACGAACTTGTTGTCTCATCACACTCCAAAGAATTTTGGGAGAGAACAATGTGTATGGAGAGCGCTTTAAATTTTGGATTTCAAGAAATGCTTCAGTGATTACACGTTCATGTGGAAGTGCTTCCAGCAGTTTAGGGAAATACCATCCAGCCACGCGATCCATCATGGTCTGATTTTCAAGAGGGCCAAGCCACTCCTGATCAGAACTTGAGGCAAGCATCCAAGGTGCTTCAATTATTTTGGGATAATTTCGTTGATATACCCATGCTAAATCATCTAATGTGCTATCCCATTTAAGGAAAAGCGTTTGCAATTCTTCAGCTGCCATCGCAGAAACAGACATCCCTTGACTATATATTGGATTTAAACGACAAACGGCATCTCCCAATACAACAAATCGATCTGGCCAAGCAGGCATTTTTTCATAATGCCTCCAAATGTTAGCCATACCCTGAAAACCTTGAATGGATGTTATCGGTTCTGCCTGACTTACAAATTGATAGAATTGCTCATCTACATCTTTTGCAAATGCAAGAAAGCCTTCTTCACTAGTCGGTGGATAGTCTCCCATCATGCCGTTGATGGTTACCATCCAACGGCCGTTTTCTTCATGATAAACAAACCCACCGCGCTCTTGGTGTCCCGGCTCAGATGCCACCATTAATATGTGCCAATCCACTTCTTGCTCAGGTGAAAGTTTGTATCTTCTTGCAGAATATCCTGTTTTTGAATCAATAACTGTTTGATCAACAGGGGCATAACCCAATACTTCTAGCCAGGTGGGAGCTTGGGATCGATACCCAGACGCATCAACAACAAAATCAGCATAAACGGCCGTTTGCTCCCCAGCCCCTTCTCCAGAAATCACCACCCCCTGAACCTGACCATCATCATGAATGAGGCCATTCGCTTTCACTCGCTCAAGAAATAAAACATTTGACAAAGCCTTCACCCGACGTCGAACAACGGATTCTAGTAGCAGACGGCTACAAGCATATGTAAAATGGCCGCTTTCAAAGCGTTCAAGCCAAACACCGCGGGTGGAAACCTGCATTTTTGCAGTCAAATCGATGTGATTGGCCCCTGCCTCAATGAGCTCTGTACCAATATTTGGAAATAGGGACGCCATAATATCAGCACCCCGCTCCAGTAAAATATGCACCTGTTGATCTTGTGGAACACCTGAACGGGATTCTGGAGCATCGGGCAATACATCACGCTCTAAAACAACAACCTGTTCAAAAAAATCTGACAAAACACGTGCCGTCCAGAGCCCAGCAAA
>JANQSK010000485.1 GCA_028284105.1 Anaerolineae bacterium | reverse complement strand
AAGATGTGGAAGGAATGTTAAAAATCTTACTTCCGCTTTCACATCAAGCCATTTTTACAACTGCAAGCCATCCTCGATCAATTACCCCTATTCAGCTTGTTGAGATGGCGAATGGGTTGGGATTTGATGGCTTACCAATCGATGAAATCGATACGGCCGTTGCTTATGCGATTGAGCATGCTGATAACGATGATCTTATCTGTATAACGGGGTCAATTATTGTGGTTGGAGATTTGCTTAATCGGTGGGAGCGTCTACAATCAATGTTGGAAGAATAACCAACATCTCGATTTAGCCATTTTTGAAAAATAAGGATTAAGTGGAGAACAAAAAGTATCTTGAAATAAAACAGCTTCGTAAACGTTTTTGTTCTCCTGAAAGTAATTATCATTAGCAAATTTTATATTCAAAATATTTGTTAAAAATTACTTTACTCAACACTGGAACTCATATGAGCCTTGATGACGATTTTGAATTCGAGCAGTACCCAGACCTAATCAACGCAATGCCTGGTTTAGAAGATGAGGCATTTGATTTAGAAATGGTTGAAGATGAAAATGGCTTTATCGAATGTCCATTTATTTCTCTTCGAGATATTGTGCTGTATCCCCAAATGGTGATGCCGCTCTTTATCGGCCGTGAAAAATCTCTTGCCGCTGTTCGTGCCGCCATGAAAAGCAAACAAAATATCATTGTAGCGACTCAGAAAGACAGTGAGTTGATGGATCCAACTGAAGATGATATTTACAAGTTCGGCACCGAAGTGGCTATCGGCAAAGCCTTGAAAATGCCAGATGATAGCACGAGTATCTTGGCACAAGGTAGACGACGAATCGAGCTTGTTGAATTCACCCAATGGGAACCCTACATCCGTGTCAAAGCGAAAATTGTGTATGAACCAATCGATTGGGATCGCAATACAGAAGCCAGCATGCGTGCGGCATTAACACTGTTTGAAAAAATCGCCACGTATAGCCGCAGCTTACCAGAAGACGCGCTTACGTTTGCTATCAATATTGGTGAACCAGGTTGGTTGGCCGATTTCATTGCCTCAACGCTAGGTATTGAGGTTGATACCCGCCAAGATGTGCTTGAGACGTTTGATCCAGCGGTTCGCCTCCAAAAAGTTAATATCATACTTGCTAAAGAACTCGATGTTTTAGAGCTTGAAGACAAAATTCATTCTCAAGTTCAACAAGAGGTTGAAAAGTCTCAACGTGAGCACTTTTTGCGTGAACAAATGCGCGTAATTCAAGGCGAGCTTGGAGAAGCAGATGTCTTTACTCAAGAGATTCATGAACTTCGAGCTGCTGCTGAAAAGAAAATTCTGCCAATAGAGGCAAGAGCACGATTAGAAAAAGAGCTTGATCGTTTATCTGCAATGCCACCTATGTCTCCTGAAGTCGGCATTATTCGCAACTACATTGATTGGATTATTGCCTTACCGTGGGTCGAAGCATCTGAAGATAATTTAGATGTCACAAATGCGGGGAATGTTCTAGACAATGACCATTATGGTCTTGAAAAAGTTAAAGATCGCATTCTTGAATATATTGCTGTTAAAAAAATCACTCCTGATACGATGCGTAGCCCCATTCTTTGTTTTGTTGGCCCTCCAGGAACTGGCAAGACCTCAATGGGACGCTCAATTGCTAATGCGCTTGGGCGTGAATTTGTCCGATTAAGCTTAGGTGGTGTTCGTGATGAAGCTGAAATTCGCGGGCATCGACGCACCTATATTGGGGCAATGCCGGGACGAATTATTCAGGCACTTCGACGAGCAGGTACAAGAAATCCGCTGTTCATGCTGGATGAAATTGATAAATTGGGAAATGATTTCCGAGGAGATCCTTCCTCTGCATTGTTAGAAGTATTGGATCCAGAACAAAATAACACCTTCTCTGATCACTTTTTGGAACTTGATTTCGACCTATCAAATATTATGTTTGTGACGACAGCAAACTACATTGATAGTATTCCACCGGCTTTGCAAGATCGGATGGAAGTGATTGAATTTTCAGGATATCTTGAAGAAGAAAAGCTTGAAATTTGCCGTCAGTTTTTGCTAAATCGACAAGTTGAAATGCACGGGTTAACCAATCAGGGAATAAAATTTGATGATGAAGCGTTTCGCACGATTATCCAGCGCTATACATTGGAATCGGGTGTGCGTAATTTAGAACGCGAAATAGCGAATGTTTGTCGGAAACTAGCGCGTAGCGTTGCTGAAAATAAGCGATTTCCCAAGAAGATCAGTAGCAAGCATATCTTGTCTTTACTTGGCCCGCCACGATTTTCGCGTAGCGTGCTTGCAGAAGACGATGAAATCGGTGTGGCAACGGGTGCAGCATGGACGGCGGCCGGTGGTGACATCATGTTTATTGAAGTGAATTTAATGCCTGGAAAGGGGAACCTCAAATTGACTGGGCAACTGGGTGAAGTCATGCAGGAAAGCGCCCATGCGGCGCTAACCTATACGAGAAGCCGCGCTATGCATTGGGGAATTGAAGCCCAACGATTTGAAAATAGCGATATTCACATTCATTTGCCCGAGGGTGCCATCCCAAAAGATGGACCTTCTGCGGGTGTCGCATTGGCAACGGCGCTGATTTCGGCTTTCACAGAACGTCCGATTCGACGAGATGTGAGTATGACAGGTGAAATCACATTGAGAGGGCGTGTTTTGCCAGTTGGAGGCATCCGTGAGAAAGCATTGGCTGCACGACGGGCAGGTATTAAAACGTTTGCCATGCCTGCAAAAAATGAAAGTGATTTAGAAAATATCCCTAAAAAGCTTCGCCAAGATTTAAAAATTATTTTGGTCGATCGGGTGCAGCAGGTGCTTGAACTGGCTTTACTGCCGACTCCATTTGTTGCCAAAGCAAGAAAGAAACCGACGCCGATTCGAGGACTTCCTTCACAAAATATTCCACCTTCGTGATGAAATAAAAAAGCTCGGCCACTGCCGAGCTTTTTTATTTACGTTAAGTTTGTTTGAGCTTAGCCACCATCTTCAATGGTGAGCGTAAAATCAGCTTGGGCTGCATTGTCTTCAGTTGAGACTTCAAGAATTAGTGTGACATCTTCACCAAGGTCGATGTCAACGAAGCCTGCTCGTGTGTCTGGGTCTGTTTCGGCTAATACATTGTCGTTTTCATCTAAGACGGTGAGTATCAAATTGACGCCATCACTATTGCTATCAAGTAACATGCTGAAGACATCGCCGTTTTCAAGTGATAAAGCGTAGCGGAACTTTTGACCTGGTAAAATCGTGTCGCTGATGCTTTCACCAAGCTCGATTTCACCTTGATCAACAATTTCGCCAACGAGGAAGGCAACGGCCGTTTCTAAGACAGCGTCTTCTTGATCAAAAAGCGTTTCTTCTGTGATAGGCACACGAATGTCAGGCACCACACCAATTCCTTCAATGTGAATATTGCCATCTGGGCCGACAGCGCGTCCCTGTGTGAATCTGAAGTTTTCATCTTCAGGCATGGCAACGGAGTCCACAGCGCCGCCTAACCCACCTGATGGGAAATGCCCAATAATGGTGGCACGATCCGTAATTGTAAAGTTGTAAGAGAAAAATTCACAGGCACTTACACAATCAGGGCCAACCAATATCACAACATTGCCGTCAAATCGTAAATCTTCAGGTGGCAAGACAAACTCACGCACATTTTCAGGATCAGCGTAAAACTCACCCCGCTCATCATCCCAGAAGCTTGAATTACCAAGTGGGAAGACCTCTTGGAAGAAGTAAGCGGACATGTTGTTTGCTAATGAACCTAAACCACCGCCGTTTGTGCGCATGTCAATAATAATGTCGGTGACATCTTGGTCTTGCATGGCGCGAATCATGCGTTCCCAAAGTGTGACAGCAAGAAGGCTGTTGTCAGAGAATGAGAATATATTGACGTAGCCAACGCCTGAATCAAGGAGTTCATATTCCACAGGGAGTTCAAAACCGTCTCGATCGTCATCCTCAAACCAGTAGAAATAACTTTCAAGCTCTGAGCCCGCATTAAGGGTCACCGTTTCTTCAGACCCACCAGGGTTGATGTAGGTTAATTCAACGGCCGTTCCAGATGGGAATCGTAGAGAGAACTGTTGCTTTGCTAAACGTTCAGAATGGGAAGTGCTGTAAGGTCCCGTCCAGCCAACAGTGTTGTCAATATGCTCTGTGACGGGGACACCGTTGACGGCAATAATTTCAGCACGTTCTTCAATGCCTGCGTCACTGCCGGGGCTGTTTTCAACAACAAGCGTCACTAAAGCACGACCATCATCCAGTTCACGCATGGCTAAACCGATTCCGCCTAAGACATTGGCGCGGAACTCATCACCAATGAAGGGGCCGCTAACATGGCCATCTGGAATGCGCCATGCAAAGTCACGTAGGGCACGAAGATAGAGATCTGCATCATCATTGGCATCTGCTTCTTCAAAAATAGGTTCAAACTCGGTACGAAGGGCTTCCCAATCAATCTCTTTGTAATCTGTAAAGGCGTACTCATTGATCAACTGGTCAACTAGGCCATTGAATGCTTCAGTATAGGTTTCTTCGGAGTAATCAACGAGGGCTGCTCCGTCCGCTTCAAACAGATCAATTACAGGATTGCGAGACCTGTCAAATACAAACGGTTCACTATCAATATGAACGAGCGTATAACCAGCTGGAATTGAAACGATGGGATCATCCTCGGTAAATAAAAGCTGATCATCCCCAAAGCCAGAAGGGAAGCCCTGTAAGCCATCTTCTGCATAAACTAGAAAGGTTCCGCCAACGATTTCACGCTCAAATTCAGGATCGGTGCTTAAAACGGTTGAGGCGTATGAGCCAGACCAGCCACCACCGCCTAAATCACGCTCTTCAAGAAATGGGTCGCCATAGGTGTTTGTCCAGTAAGCAACGGCAAAAACTTGAATGCCTGAATCTTCTTCGCCATCGTTATCAACATCGCGGAAACCCCCTTGCGGTTGGATTGGCAAGGCGAGTGAGTAGGAAAATGGGGAAGTAAAAAAGTCAGATGTAATTTGACCTAAGGCTTGAGATTCAACAGGGAAAATATAGTTTTCATCTCGATCAACAAATCCAGCTTGGTCTTCAAGAATGACAACCGGCGCTGTTACACCGAGGGTGAAGAATGGGCTTGTGTAGGTGACCACACCGGTGATATTTACTGGACCACCTTCGTCATTAACGATGGTGGCAGGTTCGCCTGGCAATGCGGATAAGTCAACGGGTTCAGGTGTTGGTTCTTCTGCAACAGGTTCAGGTGTTGGTTCTTCCTCAGGAATAGGTGTGTTTGTGGGCTCAGGCTCTGGTGTATCCGTTGGCTCTGGCTCTTCAGTTGGCTCTTCCATCACTTCTCCATCACTGTTGTCAACTGGCTCTGTGACTTCTTCCGTGGGTTCTTCTGTTTCTACAGGTTGCTGAATGGCACAGGCAGTTATGGTGAAGAATACGGCCGTTAAAGCCAATATCCACAATATTCGGCGATTGATCATGTATGTCTCCTAGCTAGGTGTTGTTGTGTCGTAACGCCTTGCTTGACTATTGCGATTCGAGCAAGGGTTTTAATTATCAATTGATAGTTCGTAAATTGCAGGTTGAAGCGTCATTGGCGCTGATGCTGAAACGATGAGTATAGGACGCCCGCCGCCGGAATCACTTAACGGTATGTCTATTGTAATTGTATTATCTTCTGATAAATCTAAAGTCGCTACGATTGGGACTTCTTTCTCAAATCTGATTAATTGAAGATACCATTGTTGAGGAATGACGTTTGTGGCACGTACAAAACCATTTGCATTCCACCCTCGGTCGCTTTCTGCATCATCAAAGAACTCGATTTCGGGAATAGAGATGTTATCGATAGCAAAGCCGCCAAATGTCAGAATGGGGTCAGTGATATAGTCAAAGCGAATAAGAACATTTTGCCCAGTATATGGTGTTAGGTCAACCGTTTCTTGGAGCCAATCATTGTTTTGCCCTGTATAAAAATTTTCAGTGTAGGTTGTGCCAGATGGGTCATCTCCATTTGCTCGGCTTTGGGACCGAGCCCCTTGGAGGCCTTCCCAATTGTTTCCGCCATCCGTAGAAATTGAAAGATAGGCATAATCGTAGGCATATTCGATATCTTGATAAAGGTCAAATTGGAGCGTGGCGCTTGAAACGGCCGTTAAGTCAAACGCTCTGGTAAGCTGCATCTGGCTATTATTGGCACGATCAGCTAACCACATGTACGAACCTGAAGTGGCTTGAACTGGAAGAAGGCTCACATGGTTGGAACCTGTGAAGGTTAATGTTGCTGTGCCTGATCCTTCAAGCTCGTAATAATCAGCTGCATATTGAAAAACGGCCGTTTCTTCTGAAGAAGGGAATTCAGAGATGGAGTTCATCGAAACACGATTGAGTCCTTCTCTTAAGAAATAACGCTCAGGCGCATTGGGGTTGGTATGAATTGCAAGGGAGGCAAGCCAATCTTGCCAAAGCTCTTGCCCCGTGAAGCCAAGATTGTTCGCTTCCGCAACGGCATCGATGGCATTAAAACCAGGGAGCGGACTGGTCGCGAACTCACGATAGAGGTCTTCGCCAAGACGATTAAAAATGTAGCGATTAATGACATAACCCTGCCCATAGTAAGGGATGGAGTTTCCATCAGTCCAGCGGTTGAGTTGTTGATCTGGATTGGTTAGAAAGAGATTGCCTCTTGAAATGGGATCTGCACTATATCCAAGAAGATCTTCAGCCAACATAGCAGAGCCTTCTACCTCCCAATCTTGGTCGTTGGTATCGTAATTGTCTTCAATCATGTGTCGAAACTCATGAGCCAGTACATCAAGGTAAGTAGTCTCTCCAAAGATACGGCCGTTCATCACAAACATCTCTTTCGCATTTGAGGTAGGAAATGCTTCTTGCGGTAAAAAGTTACTGCTGTCTACATAGCCTAAAATGCCACAAGATGATCCGCCGCAAAGGGTTAGCGGTGCGGCATTGACGATGTGGACTCTTGGATCTCCGTCGATGCCTGGATTATCTTCTGGGCCGAAGTAGAAAGTGACATCTTCGTAGATTTGATCGAAGGCATCGCCAGCGGCTTGTAGATTGCTTTGAAGTGGTTCCTCTAGACCATCTGTGGTGTCAAACCAAAAGTAGGCATGGTCACTGACGTATTTAAGCTCAAATATCGGTGTGCTGCGTTCATTTGTAGCAAAATCATTGACACTAAATGATTGTTGGGTGCCAACTGTGAGTGGTTCAGTGACGAGAGGGGCATTGATTTGAGTCACAGTTATTCCTCTAAAATCTTCTGCCAATTGAATATCGTTGCGGGGAGGTGGGTCATTTTGTTCAAGTTGATCAAAGGTGATTTGCTGTGCCTCAGAAATAGGTTGGCGGCTGAGCCTGTCAAATGGTTGCTCAGGCGCTGGCCATCCTGCAAAGGGTTCTGAAGGTTCATTTGTGGGGATAACGGCCGTTGGCACAGGTGTGGCATCCTCCTCAATTGGTGCTTGGGTCGGAGGAGAATCTTCAGGTGTTGGTGGCGGGTCAGCTGGGCCACAGGCAGCGAGAATAAGAATGAGTGTGAACAGAATAAACGGCCGTACTTTATGCATAAATAAAATCTCCCAAAAATAAGGTTCCAGACCATCATAAAGTGGTTGTCAAGAATTTTGCCATCTATTTGGATGGTAAGTAGATGTTGACAAACTGGTGTGTGCTGGATATAATAAAAACATCCATATGGATGGTGGGTGGATGCAAAACGTTTGTTTTGTGATGATTTTAAAGATAATAAAGAGGTTAATATGGCTGATACAGAAAAAATTACAATCAATATGAGTGTTGTGGATTTGGGTAAAGTGGACTTGCTTGTGGATGAAGGGTTTTATTCAACGCGCACAGATTTTATCCGCAGTGCCATTCGTAGACAGCTGGATAAGCATGATGCCAAAGTCGAAGAGTCTATAACTCGGAAGGCGATGATTGTTGGCGCGATGATCTTTACAAAGAAAGGGCTCAAAAAGCGGATGGCTAAAAATGAGAAAGTGTCAGCATTTGTGGTTGGCATGTTGATGATTGAAGATGATGTTGAACCTGAATTAGCAGATGCAGTGTTTGAATCGATTCAAGTTTATGGTGTTTTCAAAGCGAGTAAAGCGGTCAAACAAGTCTTGGCAGATCGGGTTAAGTAAATAAGTTTTTTTAATTTGATTGACGGGCAGAATTGTCAATGGTCGTATTTTAAATTACTATAAGATCGATTATGTGAAAATCAAGAAGTAGCTTGAAACAGTAAT
>JANQSK010001257.1 GCA_028284105.1 Anaerolineae bacterium | reverse complement strand
GCCCATCACCTTACTTTCGGCGGCACAAGCTGGAGCGACTGGACCAGCGGCGCTGGCTGGTACCATCGTGCAGGCAATTGCTGAATGTATTGCGGGGCTTGTTTTTGTTTACCTTATCGACAACAATTGCCGCGCTAATTTAGGCACGTGGCCATTTGTGTCTGATTTGCGCACAGGGGCGATGTGCTCTGGTAGCGCCGAATTAGGACTGATTGTGTCAGGCTGTGCCCAGATGGTGAGTAGTTTTTACGATTTACCCGGAAGTGTGGCGGCGGGGATGTCTGACTCAAAATTACCCGACGCGCAATCGGGTGCTGAAAAGGCATATACTGTTGCGCTTGCCGCCCAAGCGGGTTCATCACTCATCATGGAAAGTGCAGGTATGCAGGCGAGTTTGATGGGTGCCAACTTTGAAAGCTACGTCATTGATAACGATATGCTCGGCGCGGTTCTTCGCACCGTTCGCGGCATAGAAGTCAATGATGACACATTATCGTATGGCGTGATTGAAGAGGTGGTGTATGGAGAAGGCCACTACCTTGGCTCAGCCCAAACGATTGAACGCATGGAAACGGATTATTTTTATCCAAAAATGGGTGATCGCCAACCTCCAGCCACTTGGGAGGAATACGGCCGTTTAGATATTCGAGACCGCGCAAGAGAGTATGTCAAAGAGACGCTAAGAACCCATTACCCGTCTCATATAGATCCGGCAGTTGATGCCAAAATTCGGGAAAAATTTAACATTGTAATCCCACAAAAAGCCATGAAGCCAGGAAACGGCCGTTGGTAAAAAGATAGCTAGTCAGCCAGTCGGTGGGTCAGCTGGTCAGCTTAATGCTGAAATGCTGAAATGCCGAAATGCTGAAATGCTAGAAATCACTGGAGGAAAGATGCAATCACAAGCAAAAGTCGTCATTGTTGGCGGTGGAATGATGGGCGTAGGCCTACTTTATCATCTCGCATTGGAAGGTTGGACCGATGTGGTTCTGGTTGAGAAAGGGGAACTCACCTCAGGCTCAACGTGGCATGCAGCGGGGCAATGCCCTAGCTTTATTGCCGATTACAACATGGCAAAGGTCCACCATCATAGCAACACCCTATACTCTCAATTGGAAGAGATGACCGGACATCCAACCGGGTGGCACGGTTGTGGGGGAATCCGCTTTGCTTTGACTCAAGAAGAGTTAGATTACTTTAAATTGGTAGAAAGCGTTTCACGAAACATTGGCTACCGCATGCAGGTTATTAGCCCTGAAGAAATCCGCCGCATAAACCCATTTGTCAACACCGATGGCGTCTTGGCAGGGGCTTGGACGCTCGATGATGGGCACGTTGACCCATCAAGCTGCTGTAACGCGATGGCAATTGCAGCTAAGAATCTTGGTGCAACAATCGTCAAATACAATCGCGTCTTAGGCATCAAGCAAATGGCGAATGGTGAATTTGAAGTTGAGACAGAGCAGGGCAACATCACCTGTGAACATGTGGTCAACGCGGGTGGTTGCTATGCAGACCGGATTAGCGCTTGGTTAGGTGTTAAAACACAGTTCACCAATATGCTCCACCAGTATGTTGTTACCGAACCCATTAAAGAGTTTATGGATCGACCAAATGAAGAAATTCCTGTCATGCGTGATCCATATCCATCAGCATACTATCGCCAAGAGCAAATGTCAGGCTTGATTGGGATTTATGAACGTGCTGATACGGCCGTTGCGTGGGCAGACAAGCCGGGTCGATACCAAGAGTGGACCGCTGAAAATGAACTGTTCCCAGCTAATTATGAGCCTATCATGCCTTGGCTCGAACGCGTGATGGAACGGATGCCAATCTTTGCGGAAGCTGGGATTATGAAAGTAATTCATGGGGCCATTTCACACACCATCGACAGTAATCCGTTGGTTGGTCCTGCACCAGGTGTCAAAAACTTCTGGTTGGCGACTGGCTCAAGTATTGGGATTGCGCAAGGGGCTGGCTGTGGTAAATATTTGGCGCAGTGGATGGTACACGGGGCTGCTGAAATCAACATGGTAGGGCTCGACCCACGTCGCTTTGGCGATTATGCTGACCAAGCTTACACAGATGCAAAAGCGCACCGCGAATATTGGGACATGTACGATCTCGTCCTTCCCGGTGAAGAACGTCCAGAAGGTCGTCCAGCACGTGTTACGCCTCTTTATGAAAAATTAAAAGCCAAAGGGGCTGTCCACACTGAAAGCTTTGGTTGGGAACGACCAAAATGGTTTTCTTTGGATGGACGCGAAGAAGATTACGGTTTCCGTCGCAACAATGTATTTGAAGTGGTTCGTGAGGAGTGTAAAGCGGTTCGTGAACGGGTTGGTGTTTTTGAACTGCCTAGCTTTTCGAAGTTCATGGTCACTGGGGCAGATGCAGGCAAGTTGCTTGATCGCGTGACGGCTAATCGCATCTCAAAGAAAGACGGTGGGATTGTGTTGACGCACGGTTTGGGTAAAAACGGCCGTATTGAAGCGGAGTTCACCATTACCCGTCTTGCTGAAGATCGTTACTACTGCCTTTCTGGGGCAACTGCACAATTGAGAGATGGCGACTTACTCAACTTTGCTGTTCAAGATGGTGAAGACGTCACCATTGAAGATATCACGCTCGATAAAAGTGTTGTCATCGTGGCTGGCCCTCATGCCCGTGATGTACTTTCAAAAATCACAGACACCGATCTTACTAACGCAAACTTCCGCTGGTTGACTGGTCAAGAAATCTCAATTGCTGGCATTGATTTAATTGCTTTGCGCGTCAACTATGTCGGCGAATTGGGTTGGGAACTCCATGTCCCAATTGATAAAGCAGGCGACTTGTACGATGCAATTTGGTCAGCCGGTGAAGAGTTCGGCATCGCTGACTTTGGCACTTATGCTATGAACAGCCTTCGTCTTGAAAAAGCATATGCGGGTTGGGGAGTTGAGCTAACCAACGAAATTACCCCAGTTGAAGCCAAGCTCGATCGCTTCGTGAAGCTGGATAAAGACTTTGTCGGTAAAGATGCTGTTCTTCGCGCCAAAGATGGTGGCGACGTGGGTATTACAATCGTTTACATTGAAGTCGATGCTGGTGATACTGATGTAGCCGGTGGTGAAGCCGTGATGCTTGGTGATGAGGTTATTGGTGTAACCACCTCAGGGGGTTACGGACATCACGTGGGTAAAAGCCTCGCCTTTGCCTATGTCAACAATGGTCATGATGCCCCCGGTTCAACCTTTGACATTGAAATCCTCGGCGAACGTCGTCAAGCCACTGTCCTCAGCAAGCCAGCCTACGATCCAAAGAACGAACGCCTAAGAGCGTAATTGTTTTGAATAGGCATGAATTTTACAAAGTAAAGTTCATGCCTATTGCTTAATTTTCCACTTCTTCTAGTCATTAAACTCAAATATTGTCAGAATCACGCAATCTAACTATAATTTTTTACTATACGTAGTGTTGGTTTTGAATGCATAATATAATTCTCTCTTTGAAATAGTGCATTTCATTTTATTTTGTAAAACATTTAGATTAATCTTTGTGCTTTCGTCGTTGTATACCGTTTTTATAAGGAGTAATCTATGGATCCGGCTTTAATAATTGTCACTGCTCTTACTATCGGAGCTGCAAACGCATTAAAAACTGTTTCAGAAGCTGCAATAGTAGATTCCTACAATGGACTTAAGGAACTTATTAAATCAAAGTATGACTCAATTAATATAGAATTAGTTGAGAAAGATCCCAAGTCTGAAAGCCGCCAAGAAGTTGTTAAAGAAGAGATCGAAGCAGCAAACCTAAGTAAAGATAAAGAGGTAATAGAAAAAGCATCCCAATTGATTCAAATCGCTAATTCGAAAATAGATAGAGCCATGTTTTCAGAGATTGGTGTTGAAATTAGAGAAGTCGATGGGAATAATTTGGAGGTCAAAAGAATTAATTCTAATAGTCGGGGGGTATTAATTTCTAATAGTAGATTTAGTGGTAATATCTCTGTTACAGATGTTGATAGCGCTGGATCAGATAAAAAAAAACATTAGATAATAATGGTCAAATTTCAAGTGTAACCGCAGAAATAAGTCAATCCAATTTTCGGGATTTAAACATCATTTCAAATGACCATAATAAGGTTCGAACATTACGAGATTATCTATCAGAAATATTAAATAGTTTTGATAAAAGAATTAATGAAGTAATTAGTTCTCGATTGATATCAAGAACTGAAGACAATCGTACGACCGAGTTTTCTAGTGAAAGATTGCTTAGAACTTTAACTAGATTAGGTATTCCATATATCGAGGCTTTCATAGTTCTTGAAATTGTAGAAAACCTGATTGTTCAACAGAATGCAAATAATCCCAAAGAAGACTTAACAACATGGCATTTGAGACAAATTGTTTTTAAAGCTCTTCATAGATTAGATCCTGCAAAACATAGTCAATCAGAAATTGAAAGATGGGGCAACGCCTACGCTAGGCGATATGGGAATCCAAATAACCAAGTTAGTATTATTTTAGAAGATGGAAAGATTCAATTCTTAAATTTTAAATACTTAACTGAGCAATTCATCCCTGATCTTATTTCAGAAGTGATGAATGTTAATTATAATCAACTGCGGACAGAATTAATAAGTAAAAAAGATATAAATAGAATAGCAGAAGAAATTCTTTCGATTGTTCAATATATGCATGTTTATGAATTACATTTCGAAACATTGCATAGATTAGCTAGAGATATCGCTTTAAATCCACCACATCCATGGATGGTAGATCAAGCATTCGATGAAAATTTAATTGAATATGATTTATCTCGAGCAAACGAACATGTTCAAAATATGTTTAAAAGCCTAAATGAAGATGATATCCCGACTGCAAGGCATAAGTGCATGGAATGCCTTGATCATTCATGCTCAGCATTGCTTGGCTATTATGGGGTTTTTATGGGGGTTAAACCCTTTCATAATTTAATAAGAACTTTAAAACTTGTTGAAGTAAACCCGTTACTCTGGTCAAAATTAAAAATATTTCAAATAGAAGGTGACTTGTCATCTTTAGGTACATCATTGATGGATTTCAAAATTTTACTGAGTAAAACTCAAAGATTAAGTGGTGCATATCGAAAAGAAAAATTAATTAATCTAATGGACAATGTAGCAAAGATTCACAAAGTTATTGGAGAAGTTTTAGCGCAAAGGAAAGATGTTTTAAATAGATTCCATCAAATCGAAAGATTGGATGTTATTGATAAAAATAGCTTCGATAAACTAGTAATCACAACATTTTCATCTATTCCCCAATTAAAATTACGTAATACTATATTTGAAAGAAAATCTATAACAATTTTTAGGTTTGAGCATGAATTTCATATGGGTGGGATTTTTAATGAAATTAAGCCGAGGGTTTTAGTCGCTTCAATTTACACACAAAGTAGAAAGGTTTCAAATAGCTCAATAAAAACAGTGATGAATTTTTTTAACGAAAATCGTCATTTATGTAATACTATATTCATAGTCTCAAACTATGAATTTAGTAAAAATAGTTTGAATTTAGCTATAGATATCACAAAATCTAATGATCAGAATTTTATTTTAGTGAATCAGAATGATTTAAAAAATCTTTACCATTCACAAGATCGTGTTAAGCAACTTGGAGAAGTTGTTATGGGCTTTTATGATAAAGTTTGATTTGTTCATTAAATATTCTTCAACATGATTATTAAAATATCAATTGCTTGGTGATATTCTGATAATATCAAATGCTCTTGGGGAGTATGATCTAAGCTGCTGTCGCCGGGGCCGTAGGCGACGATGGGGCATTGCCAGATGGGGCCAACGACATTCATATCGGACGTGCCCGTTTTGACTTTAAATTTAGGTTGAACGCCTTGTCGGCGAAGAGCCCGATTAAAAAGGCGAGCTAACTTCGTTTTGCGAGTTGATTGGAATGCTTCTTCAATACCGTGGAACTGAATCTCGGCATGTTCTCCCCATTCAAGAATCTGGTTTTTGAAACTTTCAATATCAAATTCAGGAGGAAGGCGGACGCCGACCTTGAGTTTGGCACTATTGGTGAGACCATCACTGGCCGTATGGAAGTCGCGTAGTGATGGGAGAAGTTGGTCGAATAGTTTGGGCCGCGTTTTGTTGTAAGTTTGGATGTGAGCGTCAAGCTGATTCCACCAAGCAATGGCAGTTTCCCCAGCAC
>JANQSK010001251.1 GCA_028284105.1 Anaerolineae bacterium | reverse complement strand
CAAACCCATTTATTGAAATTGGATATTCCATGTTTAATCTCCTATAAAATCAAATAATCAAGAAACTTTTTAGAATGGCGAAAAATCTTTGTCATCTATGACACATTCTCTTTAACCATGTCGACTCTTAAATAAGAGTTTGTCTCTTTGTCATACAGTCAAAATAGAAGATAAGCGATCCAAAACCGATCAATTCCCATGTTGGGACTGACGTACCCCCATACCATTCTTGCCAACTAGTCCCCCCCTTCTGTACACTTCATTCGTTCCAAAAAGCATTTCAACACCTCAGCATTTCAGCAATCAGCTACAGAGTTAACAGATTACTAAGCTGACTGACTGACAAGCTGACTAGCTATAAGCGACTCTTCATAAACCACAGGAAAATACCTATGCGCATACTTATCACCGGTTCTAGCGGACAAATTGGCACCAATCTTGGCCTCCACCTGCAAAGTCAGGGGCATTATGTGTTTGGCATCGATAAACGGCCGAATACATGGACCAATGAAATAGAGACCCTCCATCAAGACCTCAGCACCAAATACAACTACTTTACAAATGGCATCGGGTACACGGAATACCCCCCTGACCTCGATTGTGTGGTTCACTTTGCTGCACATGCCAAGGTTCATGAACTGGTTGAGCAACCGGATCGGGCGCTTGAAAATATCACCATGACTTATAACGTGCTGGAGTTTTGTCGTCACAATAATATCCCCATTATCTTTAGCAGCTCTCGCGAAGTATATGGGGACATTCATCGCTACATCACCGAAGAATCGTATGCTGACTTTGCGTTCACCGAAAGCCCCTACTCAGCCAGCAAAATTTCCGGCGAGGCGCTCATTTACTCTTATGCGCAATGTTATGGTCTCAAATATCTCGTTTTTCGATTTAGCAATGTTTACGGCCGTTACGACAACGATCTAGAACGCATGGAGCGCGTCATTCCACTCTTTATTCGCAAAATCAACAATGGGGAGCCCATTACGGTGTATGGCGAAAAGAAAGTGTTGGATTTCACCTTTATCGATGATTGTGTCGCAGGGGTTGCAAGCGGCATCGATCTCCTCGTCAATGGCAATGATGCCAATCACACGATTAACCTGGCTTATGGGCAGGGAAACAGCCTCGTTAATATGGCAAAATTTATCGGGGAAGCGCTTGGCAAAGAGCCTAATATGACGGTTGAGCCGTCACGTGTGGGTGAGGTAACACACTACGTTGCCAACATCGGCAAAGCCCGTGCGCTTCTCAACTATGAACCAACCACCACCCTATACGAAGGCATCCACAAGTCGGTCGAATGGTCGATGGACTGGTGGGAAAAGTCTGGTAAGTAAATGTAATTAATGAGAAGCTATAGCACAAGTGCTATAGCTTCTCATTCTCTTCTCTTTTCTCTCTACTCTCTACTTGCTTTAAGCATCATAATTCGTAGACGTCACGCTCCCACCTTCACCTGTCCAATTGGTGTGGAAGATTTCATCTTGGGGTCGATCGATACGTCGATAGGTGTGAGCACCAAAATAGTCACGTTGGGCTTGAATCATATTCGCTGGCACTCGGGCATGACGGTAACCATCAAAGAACGAAAGCGCCGCACCCAATGCCGGAACAGGAACCCCAGCCGATACGGCCGTTGCTACAACACGTCGCCATCCAGCCTGCGCATCATGAACGGCCGTTTTAAAATAGTCATCCAGCAGCAAGTTCAACAAGCCCGCATCTTTGTCATACGCCTCTTTGATATTCCCCAAAAAGGCAGAGCGGATGATACAGCCCTCGCGCCACATTAACGCCACGCTGCCATAGTTGAGATTCCAATTGTTATCATTCGACGCCTCACGCAGGAGCATAAACCCTTGGGCGTACGAAATGATCTTTGCCGCATAAAGCGCATCACGTAGATCATTCAAGAATGATTCTTTATCAACAGTTGGAAGCTCAGCTGGACCCACGAGCGATTCGCTGGCGATGACACGTTCTTCTTTCAAGGCAGATAAAAAGCGACTAAACACCGCTTCGCTAATCAAAGTCAGCGGAATCCCTTGTTCTAGGGCATTAACGGCCGTCCACTTACCCGTGCCTTTTTGGCCCGCAGAGTCCAAAATATAATCAATAGGCGCTTGACCATCTTCATCCACATACGCCAAGATATCTTTTGTAATTTCAATGAGGTATGAATCAAGCTTCCCCTTGTTCCATTCTGTGAATACATCACTCATTTCTTGGTTGCTCATACCAAGCAAAGATTTCATCAGGTGATAGACTTCACTAATAAGCTG
Organism: Anaerolineae bacterium; assembly: GCA_028284105.1. Taxonomy (GTDB): domain Bacteria; phylum Chloroflexota; class Anaerolineae; order Promineifilales; family Promineifilaceae; genus QQUD01. The sequence continues at coordinate 4,119 of JANQSK010001251.1, read as the reverse complement.
CATATCCCCATATTCGATGCCGTTGTGCACCATCTTGACAAAGTGCCCAGCACCATCAGGGCCTACCCAATCACAGCAAGGGGTTCCATCTTCGACTTTGGCAGCTACCCCTTGAAAGATATCTTTAACATGGGGCCACGCCGCAACAGAGCCACCAGGCATAATCGAGGGACCAAAGCGAGCCCCTTCTTCCCCACCAGAAATACCACTTCCAATAAAGTGGAGTCCTTTTGACTCTACAAACTCGGTGCGGCGGATGGAATCTTGGTAGTTGGAGTTCCCCCCATCGATGATGATGTCCCCTTCTTCCAACAGCGGAATCAACTGCTCAATCACTTTATCAATTGCGCCACCCGCTTTAATCATCATCATGACACGACGAGGGCGTTTGAGTTTGCCTACGAGCTCTTCAAGAGAATGTGTGCCAATAACGGCCGTTCCTTTTGCCTCATTCTCCAAAAACCGATCGACTTTGCTCGTCGTCCGATTGTAAACGGCTACTGTAAAGCCGTGATCATTCATATTCAAGACTAAGTTCTGCCCCATCACGGCTAAACCAATTAACCCAATGTCTGCTTGCGACATGTATACCTCCAATAGATATGATAATTTACACTTTTAAGCTGGTAACAAGCTCAAATTTCTTTCTCGGGCTATCAATTGTTAAACATTTGTTAACAGCCGCTTTTCCAACCTCACGTTAAAATCATCTAATAACCCTCGTAAATGATTTTACATCAAACCCGCAAGATTCTTGGCAGTTATTTGCGCGAATTTTGACAAAATAGAGCGTTGTGAACGATTTGAATTTGCAAGTGTTCCAGATATGATTATTGACGATTTTGATGAACCCTTGCTTACATGACAAATATATTGAAGATGGATAGAGATGACCTACCCAAGATTTTTCCATCTTCGTCAAAGGGGAAAACATGAATATTGAAGTAAACAATCTTGATAGTGGACTTGTAGAAATTTTACTAAACGGCCGTTTAGACATCGAAGGCACCGGTGCAGTTGAAAATACTTTTACTTTTCAAGCAGCCAGTAAAAAAGCGGCCGTGTTAGTCGATATGAGTGCCGTAGAATTTATTGCTTCAATTGGGATGAGACTCCTTCTTAGCAACGCTCGTGCTTTGGAAAATCGTGGTGGCAAGCTTGGGTTACTCAATCCAGCCTCGGTTGTCAAAGAAGCATTAGTTACCGCAGGTATTGACAAGTTAATTCCAATCTATACAGATCGCGCCACCGCATCTCAAGAGCTTTTAGCATCCCTCTAATTCAAACCACAATGCCTATTGAATCGTCACCACTTTCTCCAAATAATAAAGATAGGCATTTTTTTGAATGTAAAAATCAACTAAGCGAAGTTAAAAACCTTAGCAAATGGCTTAATCACCTGATTCCAACGTTGGGGTATTCCAGCAAGCTTCTTTTTGCTGTAGATTTAGTCGCTGAAGAGTTGTTATCAAATATTATTAATTACGCCTTCGATGACGTTTTTACTCACCTGATACACATTGAGCTTCTCACCAAAGAAAATGCCATCATCATAACTTTCAAAGATGATGGTAAACCATTTAATCCTTTTGAAGATTTTTCAATCAACTTACCGAACTCTTTAGAAGAAGCGGGTCTTGGTGGATTAGGTATTCATCTTGTTAAAAGCTATGCGAACAAGTATGAGTACAGTCGAAGCAACAATCTCAATATATTGTCTATCACCATAGTTGAAGATGTATGAGTCAATCCTTATTTTCAAAAGAAACATCTCAAATAAAAAGGGAGCTTAAAATTCAACGTTTGAGCAAAAAGAAAGATTACGACAAAGATTTCACCGATTTTGCCTCCCACATTTTGGTGGAAGGTATCCCGAACAAAGCCTTACGAAAGATATTTTCTAAATGTACGCTCTGTGATTTAGAAAAAGGGGATATTCTCCTGTCGCCAGGTGAAATCAATCAGCATCTCTATCTCATTCTAACCGGCTCATTTTTGGTGTTTCTAAACGAAATTGGTTCCCGCAGTAGTTTCAAAATTTCAGAAGGTGAATATCTTGGAGAAATGTCTGTCATTGAAGAAACTGAAACTTCAGCCTTTGTTGTAGCAAATGAAGAAAGCCGACTCGTTGGCATCCCAAGAGATATTTTTTGGGATCAAATTGCAACCTACCCAACGGCCATGCGTAATATGCTAAAAATATTTTCCCAGCGTATGCGCAATCAAAACAAGGTAACTCAAAAAGCGTTTGAAAATCAACTTCACTTTGAACATCTACAAAAAGAGATTAAAGCTGCCGCCAAAATTCAGGCAAGCATCCTTCCCGAAGACAATCCACTATTTCCAGAATTTCCCCAAGTTGAAGCATTTGCCTTAATGAAGCCTGCCCAACAGGTAGGGGGTGATTTTTACGACGCCTTTGATATTGATGATGACCACGTTTGCATTGCGATTGGGGACGTTTCTGGGAAAGGGCTAGCATCGGCCTTATTCATGGTACGAACCAGTACACTTCTACGGATGAGCCTTCTCAAAAAGAAGAACTTCAAATCGGTTGTGTCAAGGGTCAACAAAATGCTCACTCAAAACAATAAAGAGTGTAACTTTGTCACACTTTTTGTCGGTATGCTCAATGTGAAAACGGGCATTCTCAAATATTTCAATGGTGGCCATAACGCGCCCTTTGTTTCCCACAATGGTCAACCCTTTGAACTCTTACCACTTCCTGCTGGGGTTTTATTAGGGTATTCTGATCAGGTTGAATACGACATCGCTGAAGCTCAACTTTCAGCCGGTGACACAATAATCCTTTACACTGATGGCATCACTGAAGCAGAAAGTCGAAAACATACATATTTCTCAACAGAACGTGCTTTGGAGCTCGTGAATGAAATCGGAAGCCAAAAGCCACCATCAATTTATGTCAAGCAGTTGCGCAAAGCAGTGGCAAAATTCTCCAAAAAGATGCCTCAGTCAGACGATATCACGCTCTTAGCACTCACTTATCACGGTTCAAAACAGAATAGTTAAAAAGTTGAATGAACGTAGCATTGGCGCTTTGGACAGGGTAAACGGCCGTTGTTACAATCCGCGCCATGATTTATGTGGACATATCAGCAGCGGTGCACTCTAAAGCAGGCATTGGTCGCTACGCAGAAAATATGGCACAGGCTTTGCTTGCAGAACAACCAGAACGGTTTGGGCTATTTTTTAACGGCGGTGGTGAAAACGGCCGTGTTCCTCAATCCCTCCAAGCCTTTAATCCACCTGCTCACTCTGTCCGCTGGGGATATAAACCCTGGCGCATGAGTATTTTGATGGGGCAAGTGGGGCGGATTCCATTTAATCGACTACTGCCCGATGCCACCCTATTCCACAGTACAGAACATCTCCTCATGCCACTCAAAGGGGTTCCCTCTGTATTGACCGTCCACGACCTCATATTCAAGCTCTTTCCTGAATATCATAAAAAACTAAACTACTGGTATCTCAACATTGCGATGCCCATTTATTGCCAAAAAGCCGACGCAATCATCACGGTTTCGAAGGCGAGTAAGCGAGATATCGTAGAGCATTACAAAATTGACCCAGCTAAGATACATGTTGTGTACGAGGCACCATCTTCCCTTTTCAAACCTGTGTCTCCAGCCAAGGTCAACACCGTTAGACAGACATACCAACTACCTGAACGGTACCTTGTACATCTAAGTACGATAGAACCTCGAAAAAACCTTACCCGGTTTCTCGACATCCTCCTCGCGCTCCGGCGCACATTCCCTACCCTCTCTCTTGTCTTGGCTGGAGGCAAAGGTTGGCTCTATGAAGATTTCTTTGAAAAAATTGAACGCTTGGGCTTAAAGGATGCTGTTAAAGTTTTAGGCTGGGTGCCTGATGAAGATTTACCAGCCATATTAGCAGGTGCTGAGCTCGCCATTCACCCAAGTTTGTATGAAGGATTTGGGCTCCCTATTTTGGAGCATATGGCAAGTGGTCAGGTTGTCGCAGCAAGCAATCGAAGCAGTTTACCCGAAGTGGGTGGTGACGCTGCCGCTTACTTTGACCCTGAAGACATCGAGGAAACAACGGCCGTTATTGATCGATTGCTGACTGATAGAGATG
>JANQSK010001234.1 GCA_028284105.1 Anaerolineae bacterium | reverse complement strand
ATACACTCGAAAACGGGAAGTTGAACTTAAAACCAGACTACTTCAACATGCAAGGTTGGCCGCCCGGAGAAGCAGAGGAATATATGCCGATTCTTTTTGATTGCTTTGATCGCGGCGGATTCTTCATTGGCGCATTTGATGAGGATAAACTAGCGGCGGTTGTTGTTCTGGATAATAAGTGGATTGGCTCAAAAAAGGATCAGCTGCAGCTCAAATTTTTACACGTTAGTCGAGCCTATAGAAAGCTAGGCCTTGGCAAAATTTTGTTTAACCAAGCAGCAGAGATTGCGAGAGCGCAACAAGCTCAAAAATTGTATGTGTCTGCCACCCCATCAGAAAATACAATCAACTTTTATTTGAATAGAGGGTGCATTGTGACGCAAGAAGTCAATCCTGAGCTATTCGAACTTGAACCAGAAGATATTCATTTGGAATATTCATTATTTTGAAAATGAGGTTTTCCAATATGCAAACCCAAACCTATAAGACAGTCGGCCATCATGAGATATTAGCCGATATTTACCCTATACCTGACTCGGAGGATGGTCAAAAGCGACCTGCTGTCATGTTTATCCACGGCGGTGGCTTGATCATGGGGCATCGGAAAATGATTCTACCCAGTCATATTGAACTGTTTCATCAAGGTGGGTTTCATGTTGTTTCAATCGATTATCGCTTAGCCCCTGAAACGAAGCTTCCTCAGATTGCGGAAGATATCCAAGACGCATGGCGTTGGCTTCAAAACGCCTCCGACCAGCTCCATATTGATGCGGATCGCATCGCCGTTGTTGGCCATTCTGCGGGTGCTTTTCTAACTTTACAAAGTGGGTTTAAGCTTGCCCCTCGTCCGGCTGCGCTTGTGTCGATGGCAGGCTACGGCACGCTACTTCACAGCGGTTTTACAGAAGCAAGCTCGTTCTACAACGATCATTATGAAACGGCCGTTGAGGAAGAAGCAAGAGGGTCAACGAATCAGGGCACCCTATCTGCAAGTGGCCCCAATGATTCGATGCAGCGGTATACCGGGCGTGGGCTTTTTTATCTATATTGCCGTCAACAGGGGATATGGCTGAAAGAGATAAGTGGGCACAGTACAGCGGATCCGTCATGGTTCACGCAGTTTGAACCCATTCATCATATAACCAAAGCGTATCTGCCCACACTTTTGCTTCACGGAGAACCAGACACAGACATTCCTCACGAGCATTCTGTGTTAATGCAGCAAGCGTTGGCTCAACATCAAGTGCCTCATCAATTTATAAGCGATCCAAATTGGAGCCATGTTTTTCCATACATCCCCAATAATCCATCTACGGATTCTGCCTTTGAAAAGATGATTCGGTTTTTACAACAGCATGTGTAGCATGAGCACAATGGATAAGTTTAGAAACGGTCACAAACGACATGCTTCAGACCGGAATCACCAGACTCGACCAAGCTCACAAAGAGTGCCAAATTGACTTGCGATTCAGAATGAAAATTCCATTTGACGACCTTGAATTTCCGCCTGACTTTAATGGCAATTATGACATCAATGCTTCATTTCAAGGAACCCTCTTCACGGGTATCGCATTTGATGAAGATGATGAATATTATGCTGAACATCCCTACAAAGATGGCAATGTAAACGGCCGTTGTTTTGAACTCAATAAAACAACAAACACCCTCCTCTTTGAAGAGCATTATATCGATGGGAAACGGCACGGTGAATTTAAAAAATGGGATAAAGATGGCAAGCTCGTTCAGTTTTGTATTTATGAAAAAGGAGCTCTCAAATTTAGAAAAAACTGGAATAGTGCAGGCGGTCTTCTAAAGCATTTTGATCCGACACAACCCATTGATGAAGAATATTATGATGATGGCTCGCTTTACAAGAGGGTGATTCAGCCTGAGCATTCTGATCAACTCGTTCAGTACACCTACTACCTTGGTGATGAGTCTCGTTGGTTGGTCAAATGCCCTCACCCTAAAGATACTTATTTGTGGTCTTCAAGCGAATTTAACACTCCTCTTCTGCTTGAAAATGTCGAGGTCCTTGAACCCCAACTTCACTCAACCATCATTTCCCAATTTTGCCATTTCATCTTAAAACATGACAAAGAAATCGCGCTCACTTTCCTAGCTCGCTTATCTCAACACAATACACCTTATTTGAGAAGCACAGCGGCTTTCCACCTTGGTGAATTAGGAACAGAAGAAGCCAAAAACTATCTCAAGGAAATGCTCAATGATCATGGAAAATCAAAGCTCTACATGGCCCGATTTGGGGATGGAGGCGCATTTTCAAATGCGCATACTGTCGCTGAAAATGCAGAAAGAGCGCTCAAGAAATTTTCTTAACGGGTAAAAGGAATTCATAAAATTGAGGAAGATAGAAGGAAGTAACCCAAAAAACGAATCTCATCTTGATTTTGTTGAAGCACCTGTAAGCGACTTCCAAATTGCCCATGATTTTTATGCAGCCACTGTTCGGATGCTTTGGGATGGATTTGAATCGCCTCAATCTATTGAAGATCATATTTCAAACGTCAAACCCATCCAATTTGACAAAAAAGCGCTCAAAAAAGAATTGGCGATGGCTTTAAAATCCACCCCAATTGATGACATGCCCACCCTTGTTAAACCAACAGCCATCGTTTGCTTGCAAGATTCTTGGAATGCAAAAGTATTTGTGTGGCAAGATTCTGGACATTGGCGAATGTTCAGTTGGGGCACATCCGCATAAATATGAAAGAATTTGAAAGAGAAATCATTCGCAAACTCTTATCAAGCATTGATCTAATCGATATTGAATTACCCAAGAATCCAGATGAATTTACAATTGAATTTACTGGGGTCTGTTATTATTTGGAATTTCGCAATAATTCGCTACCAAAACATCGAATTATTCTAAACAGGCCGCTCATTACCGGGACACTTAATGGCATAGAAGTGGGGTATCTTGGCTTCATTGAAAACTCTGAATTCACTTTAGAATGTTACACGGTGTCTGATAGTCTACACCCTGATTGCCGACAGTATGAATTTAAACCAAGTTACAACAGTTCAAGTTAAATATTCTTGCAATTACAGCACTTCAATGACACCCCGATTCCCGTCAACTCGAATCATTTGACCTGTTTTAATGGTCTGTGTGGCGTTAGATACACCAACAATCGCCGGAATCCCATACTCTCGGGCTACAACAGACCCATGTGTCATTGCACCGCCGACTTCCATCACTAGGCCACCCGCATTAATAAACAGGGGTGTCCATCCTGGGTCCGTAAATGGGGCCACAAGAATATCACCAGGATTTAGCGTTTCAGTATGTGGGTCGTGTATCACGCGAGCAATGCCTTCAACCATCCCTGATGAAACGGGATTGCCAATCAATGCACCGTCTGGTGCGTCATCAACCTGATATTTAACAGCAGGTGTTTCGCCGTCGCTGGTAATCACTGTTCCAGGGGTAATGTGGGCAAATTGTTCCAGCTCAGCTCGTCTCTTTTCAATCAGAGCACCAACATCAGATTGTTTCCCTGAGGCCACATCTAATAGTTCTGGCCAGCTTAAATAAAAGACATCATCTGGTTTTTGGAGTTTATTTTCTGTGACCAATTGTTCAGCACACTCCTTCACCGTCTCTTTTGCGACGCGGAGCATTTCAATAAATGTAAATTTATGATGCTCTCGTAAAACAGCACCATTGTGTGCCACATGAAGGAGCCGCTTCAGAAGGCGAACCCGAATGAATCCTAAAAAGCTCGATTCAGCCGTTGATATCATTGTGGCGACTGCCTGTTCCCGTTTGTTCTCAAGTGCTTTGTGCTGAATCCGATGGCTCCCAGTCTCTTTTTGCAAAAAGCTGGCCACAACCTGAAGCAATGGCAGAGGTTCTTCGTACCAACGAGGTGCCTGAATATCGATTTCAGCCGATGCCCGGCTGCCATACTGGTCTAAAAATCGCTCCCACGCTTTAAAAAACGGTTCGCTATCAGGCAATGTTTTTCCTTCCGCTAAAAATACGGCGCTATCCTCACGAAGGTCAGAAAACATGGCCACCAATTGGGGTGATTTCCGGGCCAAATCAGCAAGATCTCCAATTGCTAAATTCATCTCAGTGACAACGTTGCCCGGTAATGCCAAATCAAATGATTCCAATGTTTCTGCATCAACTCGTCCTTTCCCCACGCGTTGAATTAAGCGCGTAGCAATGACGCCAGCAACCAATGTGGGGATCCATATGATTGGCCCTTCAAAAATAGTGCGGATTGATTCAATTACGGCCGTAATCTTCTCTTCAGGCGTCGTCGCTTTTTCAATCTTTTGTTTTCGTTGCTTGATACTCTCAGCGATCACATCATTGGCTTGGGCAGCAAATCCCGTCAGGTCACGCCACCATAAGCTCGCAAATACCTTTCTTAACATACCAGCTCCAAATCGAA
>JANQSK010001220.1 GCA_028284105.1 Anaerolineae bacterium | reverse complement strand
ATGCGGTCTACGAATGGAATTACCCGCGTCAATTGTTGGAAATGCAGGCCAACGTCCATAAAAATGGCTCTGGTCCCAAATCAGCGGATATTTTTACTGAAGACTTTTTGCTAAAACGGCCGTTGCTTCAAGCGATTGATGCAGCCCATAGTAAGCCCCCAGTTTTACTCATCGATGAGCTGGATCGTGCAGATGAAGAGTTTGAAAGCTTTTTGCTTGAGTTACTTTCAGACTTCCAAATCACGATTCCAGAAATTGGCACGCTAAAAGCTAAGCATCCCCCAATCATTATTATCACCTCAAACCGCACACGCGAAATCCACGATGCACTTAAGCGACGCTGTGTGTACTTTTGGATTGACTATCCCTCCCGCAAAAAAGAAATTGAAATTGTTCAAACAAAGCGGCCTGAATTATCAGCTCAATTAGCTGAACAGGTTGTGGACTTTATTCAAAAAATCCGTCAAGAAGAATTTTACAAACGCCCAGGCGTCGCAGAGACCCTTGATTGGGCCGAAGCTCTCCATCACCTCAATTCACAAGAATTGACATCTGATGTGATTGATTCGACGCTTGGCATCATCTTAAAGTATCAAGATGATGTGGATAAATTAAGACATACTTTAGCAACTGAAAATTAGCTTATTCACAGCTCAACTTTCAATATATGGAAACCTTTTTGCAAAACACCCTGACTTTTACGCGAATGCTCCGGACGGCAGGTATTCCTGTTTCAATGGATCAGTCAGTGGAGTTTGCAGAAGGGTTGACGATGGTTGATGTCGGGAATCGGGAGCAAGTTTATTACACGGCTCGCTCTTTGTTACTCAACCGTCAAGAAAATCTGCGGCTCTTCGACACCATTTTTAATCGATTTTGGCGACAGGTGGCAGGGCAATCTCAAAAAGCCCAACCGATGCCAATTGCACCGCGTCACAATGTGCGTCGACAAGAGCGTTTTGATATCTCAACCTACATGGCGTTTAAGGCTAAGCAAGGTGATCAAGAGATTGAGATGCAAGATAAGGTGGGGACGTTTAGTGATATTGAGATTCTGAAAAAACGGCCGTTTTCTGAAATGATGCCCGAAGAGCTCGAAACCATCAAACGACTCATTTCGAGAATGAAGTGGCGCATGAGTGAACGGGAAACACGACGACGCGTCCCGAGTCATTCAGGGGCTCAGCTCTATTTGCGCAAGATGATGCGAAAATCATTGATGACAGGTGGCACGCCCATTCAGATGCATTATTCTGCGCGCAAGATTAAGCAACGGCCGTTGATTCTTCTGGCAGACATTAGCGGCTCGATGGAAACATACTCTCGATTGTTGCTTCAATTTTTTTATAGCTTGTCTCATAGCCTAAAGCAGGTAGAGAGCTTTGTCTTTGCAACAAGACTGACGCGCATTACGCATCAACTCAAAATCAAAAATATAGATACGGCCGTAGACCAAGCGGCTCGCGAAGTAAATGATTGGTCAGGTGGAACACGCATTGGCGAGTCAATCCATATCTTTAACCACCTCTGGAGTAGACGTGTTCTGCGGCGCGGTGCTGTAGTGATCATTATTAGCGATGGCTGGGAACGAGGCGACCCAACCCAGCTAAAAAATGAAATGCGTTATCTGCAGCACCGCACCCATCGCCTCATTTGGCTTAACCCACTCGCGGGAAAACAAACATACCAACCCCGCGTTGAAGGCATGATGTCCGCCCTACCATACATTGATGATTTTCTTCCCATTCATAATTTGCAAAGCTTGGAAGAATTAGCGGCACATCTCGAAAAAATACAGTAGATATCAAGGTGGCAGGTTGACAAGGTGACAAGGTGACACGCCAAGAGAATTCGTGACATCTGACATCTGACATCTGACACCTCCAAACGGAGGATTTATGAAATTAGCTGGAGAATACACATTCGACGCCCCCCAACAAATGGTTTGGGACGCCGTTCGCGATCCAGACGTGCTTGGGCAAATTTTGCCCGGTGGTGATGGCATCGGTGAAATCGGTGAAAATGAGTATGAAGGAAATTTGAAGATCAAAGTGGGTCCCGTCAATGGCAAATTTAAAGGCAATATCAAATTGCTCAACATTGATGAACCCAACGGCTATGACATTGAAGTAGACGGCAAAGGCGCCCCTGGATTTGTCAAGGCAACAGGTAACCTTAAGCTTCATCCTGATGGCGATAAAACGAACATCGTTTACAGCGGTGATGCCAAAGTGGGTGGTCGTATTGCGAGCGTGGGCCAACGACTGTTGGATACGTCTGCCAAGGCCATCGTGCGTCAAAGCTTAGACTTGCTCAATGAATACCTCAAAGCAAAAGTTGCTGCACAAGCGGCCGTTCAAGCGACTGCAGAAGCGGCTGGCGCGTCTGAAGAAGAAGTTGCCGAAGCGGTTGCTGAAGCCGAAGTGGAATTCGAAGCCCCAAGCCAAGCCAAGCTAGCCTCTGATCTTGCAAAAGACGTGGCTGGTGACCTTATTCCCCGACCAGTGCTCTACGGCATTATTGCCGTCGTTGTGCTGGCTATTTTGTACTTTATTTTGTTTGTTGGATTTTAAATAAAGAAAAGAGAAGAGAGAAAAGAGAAGCGTGTTGTCCCATTAACCAAACCTCTTTTCTGCTCTTTCTTCTCTCTTCTCAAATTTGAAGGAGGTAACACCCAAAATGATACCTGGTGAATTTGATTATCATGCACCAACATCATTGGATGAGGCGGTTTCTTTATTGAAGGAACATGGAGATGACGCCAAAATCCTGGCAGGGGGTCAAAGTTTGATTCCCGCAATGCGCTTTAGACTATCGATGCCTGAAGTGCTCATTGATATTAACAATATTGAAGGCTTGGAATATGTTCGTGAGGACAATGGCCATTTAGCGATTGGCTCTATGACTCGTGAGTCTGCTCTAGAGGAAAGCGATGTTGTTAGCAGTAAATATGAGTTGCTGGCAGACACGGCCGAAGTGATAGCAGATCCGCCCGTTCGCAATATGGCAACGGTCGGTGGGAATATTGCTCATGCTGACCCTGCTAACGATCATCCAGCCACATTGTTGGCTTACGGAGCCGAGGTTGTCGCCCTCGGCCCCGAAGGTACACGAACCATAAACATTGACGATTTCTTTACCGATCTATTCGAAAATGCACTGGCCGATGACGAAATTTTAACAGAAATTCGTATCCCGACACCTTCATCTAACAGTGGTGGCGCCTACATCAAAGTGGAACGCAAAGTCGGGGATTATGCGATCTCTGCAGCTGCGGTTCAGTTGACAATGGAAAGTGGTATCTGTACTTCAGCTCGTATTGGGTTGACCAATGTTTCGGCCGTGCCTATGCGTGCTACCAATGCAGAACAAGCCATCATCGGCAAAGCTATTAATGACGAGACTTTAGAAGCAGCTGGTGCTGCAGCCGCCGCAGAATGTGATCCATCTGCCGACCTGCGAGGAACCGTTGATTATAAACGTGATCTAACACGCATCCTCGTCAAACGCGCTATTGCAAAAGCTGCGGAGAGAGCAGGTGGCTAATCAGCCTCTCAGCACGCTTCGCTATCAGCTATTCAGCCAAAAGCTGACAAGCTGAGCTGCTGACAAGCTGAATTGCTATCTCCGAAGGAGACAAAAATGAGCAAACACGAAATTACTGTTAATGTCAACGGCACCGAACATACCCAAACGGTAGATGCTCGACTGTTGTTGGTTCACTTTATTCGAGAAAATCTTGATCTTACTGGCACTCATATCGGGTGTGATACAACAAGCTGTGGCGCATGCACCATTATGGTGGATGGTAGAGCAATTAAGAGCTGCACCATGTACGCTGTACAAGCCAATGGTAAAAGCGTTGAAACGATTGAAGGCGTTGCAGATGGCGCCACCCTCCATCCTTTGCAAGAAGGCTTTTGGGAAAAACATGGCCTTCAATGTGGTTACTGCACCCCAGGGATGATCATCAGCGCCAAGCATTTATTAGATAAAAATCCAAACCCAACTGAAGAAGAAATTCGTTGGGGAATTTCAGGCAACCTTTGTCGCTGCACGGGCTCCAACAAAATCGTTGAAGCGATCCAATACGCAGCTGACAAGATCAACAATCCTGAAACTGAGGAGGCTGCTGCATGACAACCTATCATGATCCAAACAAACCCAAACATGTAGAAGACCGCATTGAAACCAAAGTCACTAATACAGAAGGGACATCGCTCAATGTTGAAACAACTGAACATATTGAAGTAAGCACCCCTGCTGAAGTATGCGGTATGGGACATCGCATGAAGCGTAAAGAAGACCCGCGCTTTATCCAAGGGATGGGCAACTATGTCGATGACGTAAAATTGCCCGGCATGCTTTACATGGATATCGTTCGTAG
>JANQSK010001192.1 GCA_028284105.1 Anaerolineae bacterium | reverse complement strand
ACGCAGATTCTATATTTTGTTGACCTTGAAGATTTCTTTGTACCAGGCGAAGGTGAAGCACAAATTGCGCTGGATAATGAAAACAATTTGTACATTATTGGTCAAGATACCTCTAGCGGTAGTGATTTAGTTCTTATGGCGGTGCATCATACGGGACGCGAAGTTTTTAGACGCTCTATTGGTGGCTCAGGTGTTGAAGACAGCATGGGCATTGCTTTATGGCAAGACAATGATGAAGTCACTGCAACGCTTTTGGGGGTTTCAAATTCAACAGACTTCCCAACACAAAATCCTCTTTATCCTAATAATAGTGGCACCGTTGATATTGTGGTCACGAATGTGACTGGCCTAGAAACGGCCGTTCAGTTTAACCAAGTCTTCCTTCCTCTTGTTATCCGTTAAATAAAACAAATCGGGCTGTGAAAGGAGGTGATTTCAACCTTCTTTTACAGCTTCCCTTATTTCATCGTTTGACTCCTCTCATTTTCCTTTTCTCTCACCTCGCTTCGTGATAATCTTCCAAATATGCATGTAGCACTCAACGGATATTTTTGGAACAAGATCAATTCAGGTAGCGGTCAATACACCCGCTATCTTGTTTATTACCTCAATCGGTATGTTTCCGATTTGAAAGTCAGCCTTATCTTTCCTGTCACACCAGATGGCGAAGATCCAGAGAAGGTACCGCCTAGCGTTAATGTGGTCAAAGTGCCGATTCGGGCTGGCAATTTGGGAAAAGTGCAGTTTGAACAGCAAATCTTCCCACGGGAATGTAAAAAAGTGGGGGCAGACGTTGCTCATGTTCCTTATTGGGGTGGTCCGTTACAATCACCTATTCCATTGGTAGTTACGGTTCATGATTTAACTACCATGCTTGTGCCAGAGTATCGTCGAGGTATGAAGGCCAGGCTTTACAATTCATTGGTTGCGGCAAGTGCGCGAGGCGCAAACCATATCATCACTGATTCAATCGCAAGCCAAAAAGATATTCAAACCCATTTGCATATCCCAGAAGAAAAAGTGACGCCGATTTATCTTGCCGCTGGCCCTGACTTTACTGAAGGGGAAAACTCCTTGGTCGATATGGCGGTGCTGCGCAAATATGATTTGCCAGATTTTTATATTCTCTATTTGGGTGGATATGAGCTCCATAAAAATGTGATGAACTTGTTGCTGGCTTGGTCATATGTGGGTCAGGCGCTAGGTGAAGATTATCCGCTTGTGCTGGCCGGTAAAAAACCTGAAATAGAAAATGATATTTATCCCGATTACCAAGGGTATATCAAGCGTCTGCGTATTGATGAGTATGTTAAATGGATTGGCTTTGTGGATGAAGAAGACAAGCCCGTTTTGTATCGCAATGCAGAGACGTTTGTTTTTCCAAGCCAGTATGAAGGATTCGGGCTTCCTGTGTTGGAGGCTTTGTCCTGTGGTGTCCCTGTAGTGACAACTGATGCCAGTTCGCTTCCTGAAGTGGTAGGGGATGCTGGTTTTACGGTGAACCCTGAAGATGCACGGGGCATGGCAGGGGCAATTATTGCCACCATCATGCAGGAGAATTTGGCGGCCGATTTACGTCAAAAAGCGACCAAACAGGCTGAAAAATTCACCTGGCAAGAAACGGCCGTTCAGACAGCGCTTGTTTATGATAAAGTCGCTGGAAAATCATCGGCCTAAACTTAAAATGAACTAAGTGACCGATTTCAGCGTTTAATCAGTAGAATGCACATTTGAGACAAGCTTCTGGAGAAACGCTGTATGATTAAACGGTCGATCATTACCCTCATTATTGCTCTCTTATTTACCGTAAGTTGTGGTAGAGATGAACAGTCAATTGTAAGCATACCAAGCACTGCTGAACCTTCGCCTACGGTACCGACTGCTACAGAAACAACTCTGCCTGCCCTAAAACCATCTGAGACGCCAACGGCCGTTTCTCCTTCATCAACCCCTACAAGCACGGCAAGTCCAACTGCAACGGCAACCATTATGCCAACAGAAACGGCCGTGTTTTTCAATCCCACATTCAGTGATTTTGAACCATTTGAAGATTTGCCGGGCTTGCTCAGTCGCAGTGGCGGAACAATCTCTGCGTTAGCAGGGAATGGTGACATCATCTGGGCTCAAATCGGACGTGAACTTGTTGGGTTGAATATGCTAGACCAATCTGGTTCAGAAACAGTAGGTCGCATGGTGTTGCCATTTTATGCAAAAAGACTCTACATTTTTGAGGAATTTATAGTTGCTCAATCGGATAAACTTTTTGTTATCAATGTGTCCGATCCAACTGCACCCAAAGGCGAATATATTATTTCTGGATTAGGTGATTTTTCGATTCGGCAAACTGATGAGGGTGAGTTATTTATTAAGGATGAGGGGAATCAATGGTGGCGATTTTATCCCGGCGAGGCTCAAGAAGTTCGATTTTTGATAGCACATGAATTCCTACAGCCAGCATCAACAGTCGCTGATGAGCCGTGGTTTAATATAGCTTACCCAAGCTCCGCATTTATAAGTCAGCTTGGTGATGTTGAAAACCGTTTATTTGTGCTTGTTGCAGAAGGTCCCCCAGTTTTGGTAGGTGAGACAGTTTACTTTTGGATGCCAACGTTAACCTCAAATGTATTGGTTGCTGCAGACACCTCAAATCAAGACAATCTCAAAGTGCTCAATGTTTATGAGCCGTTTAATACAAATCTGGTCGATTATTTTGAGGGGCAACTCGTTACGGGGTATGTGAATTCAGATGGGCCAGCAGCGGTGCTTTTGGTTAATGTTGAAAATCCCGAAATGCCTGAACTGATGGGTCTCATGCCTAGCGGTACACGACCTTATGATATAAACGGCCGTCAATTGATTGTTGGTGACCATCCTGGTATCTCTATTTTTGATGTAGATAACTTGCCCAATGCGTTAATCGTTGATACTGTTGAATCACCTCGGGCTGAAAGACAAATTGCCAATCAGCTCATTGTTCTGGCTCACCCTAGTCGCGATCTTGCCTTTTTAGTGAATGGAACCTATATAGGTGAAGAGAAAAATATTGAGCTTGTTGAACTTCAACCGGAGCTCAAATTTGTTAGCCAAATTGGAACAGAGCAAATCTTTGCTATTTCAGCTTATGAAGACACACTATACGTTTTAGAGGCTGATCGATTGCGCTTGTTTGATATTCAAAACCAAGCGGAACCTAAAGAAATGGAGGGGTATCTTTTCTGGGAAGAAGGGCAACCTCCTGTCAAAGTGCTTTCTATGACCAACCCCTATGTGGATGAAAACGGACGTTTCATCCTTCCCATACTCACGAATGCTCAAACACTTTTGCTTGACATAACAATTCCTGGCGGTATTGTTGAGAGAGGTCATTACAACATTCCTAAAACATGTGATAGAAACGGCCGTTTTACGCTTCAGCAAGTTGATTCATTGATGTATCTACATTTCCCACAATGTCCCATTCAGCAGATTGATGTTGCAAATTCAGACGCGCCAGCGCTACTCAATGAATTACCCATATCAGCCCGTTTTTTAATTGCTGATGGGCTGCTGTTTGCTGAAAATTTAGGTCGATTAGAGATTTATGATTTAGCTACCTTATTAAATGAATAGGTAGCTGTTCACTTTTGTTGTAGTTCAAATGTTGCTAACATCGTCTCAAATATGTGTAAATATTGTTCCTGACCTGAATACGGTTCGTTGCCGTTATAAGGGAACAGGCTCATTTGAAGATAACGGCCGTTGTCTTCAACAAAGTACCCTAATCCACCGTCAGCAGAAAAAATAAAGTCGCTGCGAATGGCAGGATATCCATTGATGGTGGTTTCAACATGAGTTGCTGCAATATCTTCTTCTCGGGTAGCATCATATTGACTGGCATAAAGCGTTGCGAGTGGTAAATTGCCTTGGTTTTGTAGCTCTGAAGCATAAACGACATATTTAATGGGATGAGGGCCATCCCCAAAAATCTCGGTGGACCCTAAATAAAAATCATTTCCTCTTTCTTCAACTTGCCAATGACGTGGTGCTTCAATCGAAAACCCGAGATTTTTAGCATGTGCAATGGTCCAATTTTGGGGCTGTTTGGTACCATCTGGAAAAAAGAGGGCGTTTGGATCATAATCAAGCTGTCTTCGCTCTTTTGTCACTAAATTGAAAATATGCGTTTGTTTTTCATTGTTCAAGTACGTGTCGAAAATAAGCACCTCGTCTGAAAACCAACGGCCGTTTCCTGATTGAAGCCCCATGAAATAGGTTTCGCCACTGCTGGCTTCAACAACAGTTAATCCATCTTGTTCAGCAAAATTAGCCCACGGTGAAATCACAGCATGAGTTCCCGCACTGTTCCATTCCGCTGGCGCTGAATACCCGCCCATGGGTGGCGCATCAAATGAAGCCACAATTTGAGCCTCATTTGTTTGGCTATCAAGCAATACATAGATTCCTTTTGTGCGACTCAACGCATTATCATCGATGGAGGTGATGCCAATAAAATATCTTTGGTCATTAGACATAGATAGTGACGAAAAGTATCGCCATTGGGATTGGCCTAACGCAATCGCCGTCTGCATCGAAACTTCACGTTTTGTGCCCTCATCCCATATAACTGCATTCCCTTGGTCACTGTTATAAATGATTGCTCCACTTGGCGTGACAACAGGCGGTTGTCCTAAAAGAATAGATGCTTCGATAATCAGCAATTCATTTGTTAGCGTGTCTAGACGAGCAAGATGTCCCCAAACCGGACCTTCATCCATTGGATCATCACGAAAACTGACAAGAACAAAACGATCATCAAGCCAAACCGCACGTGATGCGCTCATGTTGAAGTTTTCTTGATTTTCAAAAGTGGTTCTTTGACCCGTAACAAGGTTAATCAAATCATAGGTTGGAATAGCTAATTCGTGTTCACCTGTTGTGTAAAGGGCAACTGTCCCGTTTGGGTTTACAGAATAGCTAGAATAGGAAGCCGTATCTGGATTAATGAGTTCTTCTAATACGGCCGTTTGTCGTTGAGAATCAATCAAAAAAGTTTGTATCGTTTCAGTTAACGGAGAAATGTCATAGGTTGGCGAGGGTGCAAATTGGTCAAAAGAAAAAATAGCGCCAATCCATTGAATAGCCCCTTGGTCTTTTGTGAAATAGAGGAGTGCTTCTGCCGGTTGATCAACCCCCCAGCCGGTGCTATGAATAATATGTGAGACCTCATAATCAGTGCTGTTGAGCGAAACGGCCGTTTCCCAAGGCATTGGTAAATTGGCATCAACATCGGCAGCGATTGTTAACGGCCGTATGCCATACGTATCCCCCGCATAACGCGTGGCTAACTGTCTTGGAAAATGCTCCGTGTAATCATCTGTTCGCCATGTTCTTATGCCATAAACACCGCTAAAAAAGGAATCAGCAATAGGATACCCTTCAAAAGCATTCCCATTTAATAAGGTGATGACTGTTTGGACTTGTTGCTCGATAGGGGTAAGCGATTCAGTAGCAGGGGGTAAGGTGGGCACAAGTGTAGGCTCTAAAATCGATGTAGGCTCTTCAACCGTTGATGTTTCTGATTCATCGATTGTGAGTGATAGATCGCTTGCTTGTTTAGGCAAGTCACTTGGATTAACCAATATCCATTCCATCAATGGGCCGCCAACACTGCGAATAATTTGCTCGAACGTAATAGCGAACGCATCTGCTTGGTTGATGGGGGCAACGGCCGTTATGAGCATCGTTCTTTGATGCGTTGGGTTATGATAATTTTCCAAAGCCCCAAAGAAGTAAACAAGCTCACTATTGTTATCCATATATTGGTGAATCATAATATCGGGTCGATGAAGCAAGGTTCCCGTGGGTGTGCGTTCTCTTGGTGTTAATGGGGAGGGGTGATTAGAAACGGCCGTTAATATCGCCTCGCTCAGACCTTCCGTTATTTCTCGATTTAGGTTATAGGGGAATTGCACGATGGGGTTTGTGGTGTCATTCGTGATGTCTGTTAAATCTTGAATTTGATGAATGGTGGCATCCCCAATGAGCAGTGATTTTGAGTTGACCCGCATTTGCCAGTCGAGTGGATGTCCAATACTTCCCCAATAATCAGGAATCACTTCCTGTGCCCAATCGCTGTAATCAATCGGTTGAAGGGAAGCAATGATTGAATAAAGATGCTCCCGAACAGATTCAATTTGTGAGTCAAAGGCTAGCCCATAAAATCGCACAATACGGCCGTCTACCACAGTGGTCATGACGAGCTCTGTTAAAGATGGGGCTGAATTAAAGGATCGTTGCGTATGAGCCACGTTACGGCCGTTGATCTCAATAAATGCAAATGATTCATCTGGTCCTGATACTTCGAGGACATGTGCTTCCATAACGGTTGGAACGCGACTACTGTTGACCAGTCTGTCTGTCCCAACCACAATATGTTGAAACGATTCTGGTAATTGATTGGGGTCAAAGGTTTCATCAAACGTGAGTAGATTCGTCTGTGAATTGCCCATTTCAAAATAAGCACCGTCCCCGCCATCGTGATCAATCAAGACCCCATACCCTTGCCATCCATCAGGAATCATGAAACCAATTCCGAGCTCCCATCCATCATAAAATTGGTTATTTTCTGGCTCAACAGGGATAAATATCTGTTCAGGTTCATTTTGAACAACACATGCCCCCAACAAAAAAAAGATGAATAAATGAAGTAATCTTACTTTTCGCAAAGGTTCTCCTTTAGAGTGATCGAAATTGATTGAATCGTGTGGAAGTCGCTGTGATATGATCAGATTTTAAAAGAAGGGGAACCAAGATCAATCAAAAATCAACGAATCAAAGTGTAAACGTGCAACGGCCGTATAAAAGCAAAGACGATTTTAAAAAACCAAGAAGAGTTTCCGTTGATCCAACCACTTTTTGAATGCCGATTCCAACCATGTTAAAATCCCGCCAGTTTGAAGATCGATAGG
>JANQSK010001190.1 GCA_028284105.1 Anaerolineae bacterium | reverse complement strand
TTGCTGTTTATATCACTGTCTCTATCATGGACAGTAAGTGATGCACCCCAAACGGTTCCATCTTCAGGGCGTTCAGATAATCCAAGACTTTCAAACGGTATGACAAACGAGAGCCAATAGCCACGGTCATTGACCTGATCATTAAATCCAGAAGCTTGCGTGCCACTGCCTAATGAAAATTCAATATTATCTTGAACCCAATTTGTGCCATTGCCTCGATACACGCCATAGTGCGTTGTGCTTCCTTGTGTTTTATTATGTTGGCCGATGAACCAGTATGAATTTGTTGACGGACTAGCACCCACGTTGCCATCTAAATTTAGAAAGAGTGAGACTGAATCCCAATCTTCAAGCTCAGCCACGGTTGGTGTGTTATCAAAATAGAGCAATCTGTCGAATACTGGAATTTGAACAACGATGTTCTCGTTGTTGTATCCCACACGTACATCAGCATAATTGCTCGTGTTGCTAATTTCCCCGAACCAAAATATGGCTCGCTGGCTTAGCAGAACTTCTCCATCAAAATAAGGGAGATTGATAATGGGAGAGTTTGCACCACTCTGAGTTGATGTATCGAAGGCAACTATATTTGAGCTAGCCAATGTCAAAGAAGAAGAAAGCATTAAAAGAAAAAGGAGCCCAATAACCAAGATTGAAATCGTTGCTTGGCCTTTTTTTCGCCATTTTATATCTTGGAGATTCATCTTTAGTTTGCCTCCAATGCGGTAGCCAAATTAAGAATGTAATACAAATCTCCGACTGGAAAAGCTGGAACATCAATATATTTGCCAAGCTCACTGTGTGGCGCATCCATGATGAGTGCTTTTGCTTGAAAAATTGCATTGACATCATATAAGTGTTGACGAACGCCTTCACCAAAGGCAACCTCCGGTTTTGAGACAAACCAGAATGGAGCGATGGTTTCATATTCATTCAATGCTGTGGTGACTTTCCCATTTGCATTGGCTTGTAAATAGTCAGCCAGTTCGGGTGTTAAAAACATGAAGTTTCGAGAAACATTCAGTGCGCGACAATAATAATATTGCGGCTGTCCATTCTCGAAGAAGCGATCAGGTGCATCTTTGGAGAATGTGTTTGCTCGTTTTGCCAACAACGAGTTCAATGTTGCTTGATGCCCAGACAGATTCTCACCAGAACCAGCTAATTGGGCTAAGTTGATATAGCCTGTCAGCCCTGCAATGTATGCATTTAATACATATGGTTTTTCTGCCAAGATACTATCAGCAGGAATAGCAGTAAGCGTATTCATTAAAGTTTGGTTGGCTTTGACGTTGTTGAGCTGTGTTGTTGCCCCGCCAAACTCCTCAGCATAAAGCCAGACAGCATAAATGTTAAACGGATTTATTTGCCATCCTTCAAAACCGCTTATTTTTGTTTCTGGTGGGTAGTTGCTTAATGTGTGAACCACATCTGCTGGAATATCAAAGTCAGTTCGGTGTGTACCCGATTGCCAACCAATATGGGCATATTGATAAGGAGGGAAGCTGTTATATTCACTTTGAATATAAGCGCGTGCGTCTGCTTGCATTCCGGCTGGAAGATGAGGAAGCGCTTTGAGTAAGACATAGATTGTTTCCCCGGGGGTGTGGAAATAGTCTGTTAATCCCTCTCCACAAATGCGGTGCCCTTGGAATTCAAATTTACCCGGTCCATTCATATAACCTGGTAAAAGATGCCCTGCATCGATCATTTTTTGTACTTCATCTGCGAGATGGTCCCCAATTTCCGCTTTACTCATAACCGGTGCTGCAGAGTCCGCCGGTGTAGATGCGGTGACCAATGGTAACTGTGTTGGATTAGTGGCGTTTTTCTCAAGTGCTATGATGGCATTACTGCCATGAATGTAAACTTTGCCATTGTAGGGAATTGGCGGATTGCCATCATGATGCCAACCATAAACACCGTTCCGGCCCCCATAAACGCCCCCCATCGGCTTATTATAAATTGGCCACACGTAGGTCATGATGTTGTACCCAGGTATGAGTTGAGGCATGTTGTAAGCAAAGAATTGGGATGCACGACTCGCATCTCCACCCTTTGTTGGTGGCATCACGCCATTTAATGCATTGTTGAGGAATGTGGTGTTTGGTTTTGTGAGATCAATAGAGCCAGCCTGACGGTCACAGCATAAATTCCAATAGATGTACTTTCCACCACCAATAAATGTATGTGGTTCGTCTCGAGCACCCCAATCAGAACTGATTACGCTGATGTGTGGGGAATCAAGCTTCCAACCGCTAATTTGTCCACCTGGGATGTCTGTACTGGACATATACCAATTTTGCATGTAAAGCACGTCGTCAACACCCACGATTGGTGGATAAACTGTGCCAAGTGCGCCCCCCGTAAATGCAATGGGCGCGTACTCTTTACGGCCGTCATTATCAAAATCGTATGAATATTCCTCACCCGTAAAACGATTAAGGACAAAGATCGAGCGTCGATTTGGGTATTGCTCAAGCATCTCTGTTACTGGAACTGTAGCCCCATTTGGCGTGATATTGGGACGGCTCATGTCGATTGTTGGGGTACCTGATACCCAGTTGCCTGGTTGGGTTCCAATTGGTCCAACAAGCGTCCCTTTTGGATCAGATTGGGCATTCGGTAGCATTACCTCTCCATCGCGAGGATCAAATTTGCCGGGGTCAATGCCGCGATAGTTTCGACTAGCTGAAAAGATGACTCTATCATGAAAGATAACTGGCCAAAACGAATTGAATCCAGAACCTGGTAGCTTGTCTGACTTCCAGACGAGGGCGCCGGTTGTGGCATTTAATGCATATGCATGTGAATCATTTGAGGCAAAGTATATGGTGTTATCTTTGAAAGCAGCTGAAAATAAAATGGGTCCATCAGTTTCATATTCCCATTTTAGAGCGCCCGTTGTGGCGTTGACTGCATACATGGAGCCATCTCGGCTACCCATATAAACCGTATTGTTAACCACCAGTGGATTGGTTTGGAATCCTGCCTTTGCTTCAAACGTCCAAATACCTTGTCCTGTTGTGGCATTAACAGCATGGATTTTCTTATCGAATCCACCGACATAGGCAACACCATTCTCAACGGTCGGTGAGTGACCAAGCGGCATCGACGTTGGATAAAACCATTTATCAGCGCCATTTGAGGCGTGAAATGCATAAAGCCCCTTTGATGTCGATACAAAGAGGGTATTCATTGTGGCAATGATTTGTACTTTTTGTGGAATGTACGCTTCAATGGGTCGATACCAGGTTGGTTTTAGGTTGCCTTCAACCTCTGCTGGTGTCCAGGAGGTGCGTTCGTTGTTCCCACCAGCCATGTTCCAATCTGGTTCTTCAGGTTTGTAAATAATGGGAAGATAGTTGGTTTGGGGTTCTCCGGCGGAAACGGCCGTTTTGTCTTGGCCACCTGACAAGACGACAATAATAAAAATGCTGCACAACAGCAAACTAGCAATTCGTTTCATTTTTTGCTCCTACTACCGCTACAATTTTCAACTAAGCGAGTGGCAATTTCTTGAACAGGGCCATTCACCTTAGTAGCTGCTTATTCACTCATTTTGCTCTTTCAAAATTGCAAGACAAATTAACAAACCGTTGGATAAATAGGCCGACAGGTAGAAAATAATTGTCTAACAATGATGGGGAAGTGGGCGTAAGAATTGCCCTAGGTCATAGCCCAAAGGGGCTATAAGATTGCGTGGCAACATCCTAGCAATTCCTTAAAGCCAATACAATAGTCGCTCGGTACTACCGTTTCGAAGAAAGTATTGCGGGGTTAATAACAAATTTGGTATGATGTGCCATTCCAGACCATTGTAAGCAATTTTTCAAATGAAAAACATCATTTGTGCCATTAAAACAAACCCACATAATGGAGAGCATCGTTTAAATGACCGAGTCAACAGATTCTAATCCGCCTAATGACACCCGAGTCGCATTAGGTCGAATAACACGCCTTTTTGTCCCTATTGCTTTGGTAATGGGTGTGATATCTATCTTGCCACGCCTTTTTGGAGCCAATTTAGCCCCTGTCGCTGCATCAATGCCAATTGAAACCGTATTTTATATGGAAGTTGATGCACTCAATCTTGTCAATCAAGACTCTTTGCGCATTGGTGAATCGCTACAAGAGATTTTTGAAGAAGCAGATATTGAGTTTAATCAGGAAGAACCCGATCAAATGCTAGAAGAGTTTGAACAACAATTTTTTGATGAAACGGGATTGTCTATTCAAGAAGATATTTTGCCTTGGGTTGGTCCTAATATTGGATTCGCATTATTAGAGTTCGACCCGAATGCCTTGGCTTCTGCAGAGTTACCACCAGTCATTATGGGTATTTCCGTTCGTGATGTTCAAGCAGCAGACGCATTTATACCTAAAATGATTGATGCGCTTAATGAAAATATCGAAGTGTCAATATCAGACTATGAAGGCGTAGAAATCCATAGTTTGACTGATAAATTTGGTGATACGTTTGTTGTGGCGCGAACAGGACAATTATTGACGATCACGACGGATGAAATGCTGGTTCACGAAGTCATTGATGCCCAAGAAGGTGATAGCTTGGCAAGTAGTGATTTATATAAAGATGCGATGGCACAGTTGCCAGAAAACCGCATTGTTTCAATGTATTTTTCAGGTCAAGGGTATGAATCCTTGGTGTCATCATTAGAAGACGATCCAACATTACCTGATCTGCAAATTGAAAATTTAACCCAATTCCTATTTGAGTCGGTTGGTTCTTCAATTTCAACAAATAGCCACGGCTTTCAAATTGATTCAAAGGCAATTTATGGGGATGTAACGGATGCCCAACGTGCTTATTTAGAGGCACGTGCTGGTGAATTGGGCTCTGCTGATCTTTTACCTGAAGAAACGATGATTTTGATTTCTGGACAACGCCTAGATCTCTATTGGGAATTGATGGAAGAAAACTTAGATGCGATGGGCTTTCCAGCCGGAGATATTGAAGAGTCTGTGGAATTATTAGAAGCTCAAATTGGATTCAATATCCTTGAAGATCTCATTCCAATTCTTGATGGGGAATATGCTATTGCGATGCTTGAAAGTGGAGATGGCCAAATTGCAGCTCAATCTGGATTTAATTTAGGGGCGATGCTTCTTCTTGAAACAAGTGAAAGTGACACCATGCTTTCTTTGGTTGAATCATTAAATGAAACGGTTGGGCTCCTTGTTGGCATTCCACCACAACCGATAAGTCATCCAGAAGCGGCCGTTTATGAAATTAGCAGCCCATTTCTTGGTGGGCAGATCGTGTCCTATGGGGTGAGCGACTCCCATTTTATGCTTGCATCTAGCGATAACGACATCAACGTTCTTTTATCTGATAAACCTTCACTTGCTGAAAGTGAGGCCTATCAGACTGCCGTGGCTGCTTTCCCAGCAGACGTCATTCCAGGATTTTATTTGAATGTGGATATGATGTTTGAATTACTGACCGGCTTTGACCCCATTTTAGATGATGCCGCTACACTCAATCCTGTCTCTATGGTGATGGCTGGAAGCTCCTTTAGCGAGAATGTGATTGGCACATCCGTGATTATCTTTATTCCTTAAAGACATTAAAAGAACCAATCTTATTCAGAATTAATTAGATTGGTTCTTTTCAGAAAAATCTATTTAAAAATAGAGTCGAGAAACGGTCTCGGCTACACAGCCTGGTTTTTGAACGCCCTCAATCTCAATGGTTACTTTGTTGACGATTTGAAGGGCGTTTCCTTTTTCTTCAACCGACATCAATGTTGTGCGTGAACGAACTTTTGAGTTAACAGCAACGGGGTGTGGGAAGCGTACTTTGTTACACCCATAATTGATGCCCATTTTGATCCCTTCATAGGGTGGCTTATCAGGATCAACGCTCCCAGATAGCATCACAATCAGTGAAAGTGTTAGGAAGCCGTGGGCAATCGTTGTTCCAAAAGGGGATTGTGTCTTGGCACGCTCTGGATCAGTATGGATCCATTGATGATCCCCCGTCGCTTCGGCAAAAAGATTGATGTTTTCTTGTGTAACGGTGTACCAATCACTGACTTGTGTTTCACTATCGATTTTAGATTGCAAATCGGCTAGTGCTTGAGCTTGATAGGACATGTGAACTCCTTGAGTGTGTCAAGTGTCATGCCCCAAAAGGGGAAAATATCATGACATCTATTAAGTTTTGATTGTTATAGTTAGGAAAAATGATTTGTCAAATTTAAGGCAGGAAACGACTTAAACCACCCTCTGTAATAAACCAAATGGCACCATCTGGAGAAAAACTGATTTGCTGTATTTGGTTATCAGCTAATCCATCTTTTGCTTGAACAGTTTCCCAGTTTCTAAGGTCAAAGATAAATGCCCCTTGTTCAGTTCCCATCCATAAACGATTTTGGCTGTCTACGGTCAAGCTATTGATTTCTGATTCCGTTGGAAGATCGGAGAATAGCTGACGAGAACGGCCGTTTCCGTGGCGCATAATTCCATTGGGGGTCGAGAACCAAACGGAGCCGTCATTGCCAGTTGCGCCAACGGGTAAGGCTTGATATCCACCTCGGCCAAATGTGCCTTCATCTAACCAATAGACAACTTGGCCATCCAAAAGCCATAGCTCGTCATTGATGGATGGAAGGATAAGCTTTGTGTCTTCCCATTCGGCATCAAGGTTGACTTGACAGGGGTCTGTTGAAAAAACGTCACGGGTGATAACACCTTCTGAAGTTCCGAACCAGGCTATTGAATCTTGAAAGGCGATATCTTGAAGCTGGCCATCATACAGTGAGGCGCTACTCCCAAATCGCTGCCAAGATTCGGCTTGATATTGGGCAACTCCCCCAATAACAGACCCTATTAGAATGCTATTATCTTCTCGAGGGAACACGGCCGTTACTGCAAACGGCCGTTCAAGAGAGCGGGGATCCGTAAAAAGAGGCAGCTGATTGAGGATACCATTATCGAATGAAATAACTTGTCCTTGAGAAGTGCCTAGCCAGAAGTTGTTGTCATTTTGTGGCGTTAACCAAGTTGTGGTGCCCTCAGTTTGGAACGTTTGGGCAGGAAATGCGGTCCAATTACCATTGGAAAGCTGTGCTAAACCTCGATTGCTTCCCATCCAAATGGAGCCATCTGATGTTGTTACGACCGCATGGGCTCCAGTCGCTTCACTAATTGGAAATGGTATCAATTCAACTTCATCATTTTGGATGGTGATCAGATTGTGGCCAAATCGTGAAGTCAGCAAAGTCGTACCATCAGGTAGAAATGCAATGTCTGTAATCTGCTCAATTGGATTGCGAAAGCCGAATTCTGTTTCTCCAAAATTGCTTTTTTCCAAATTAAATCGCCATACACCGTTTGTCGAGCCACCCCATAAACGGCCGTTTTCATCAATAGCCAACTCATTCAAGCTGTTGGGTTGGGGTTGAGAAAGTGACGTAATCGGTTGCCAAACCCATTGGTTGTTTTCAAAATAGCCAAGGTAAACACGTTGAGTCTCTTCAAGTAAATCCCCTTGCAAAGACATCGCTGCCCATAAACGGCCGTTTTCATCGAATGTAATGCTATCTATCCGACTGTTACCTAAGGATTGGTCAACGACAAATTCGAGCCAGCGGGTTCCATCAAATTGATAAAGCGCCAACCCGTTGGTGGCCCAAAGTGTGCCATCCGGTGCTTTGTCAATATCAAGTCGCAAAAAGGCACTTCCATCCCAACCCAGTCGATGATGGGGCACAGCTTGGTTGGTATCATTTTCAATCAATTGGACGATGCCGTTTTGCGTGACTCCCCAAATGCCCCCGTATGCATGAGCCAATTTGTACACTTCAGGAGCCAGTAGACCATCTGCCAATGTGTAGGATTGCCAACGCGTGCCATCATATTTGCTTATACCCGCTAATGTACCAGCCCAAAGCGTGCCTGATTCGTCCGTTAAGATATCCATGATAATTCCGTGTAATGGACGGTCCTTACTTGCGATAAGGGTTGGTTCCCAGCG
>JANQSK010001176.1 GCA_028284105.1 Anaerolineae bacterium | reverse complement strand
CAACAATCAAAGCAATCACAACCAATATCAGGCTGTTTCTGAGCGGTTCAGCGACAATCTCCCAAACTGTTTGTTGCCCAGCAAATCCAAATTCGCCCCGAAAAACAGAGGCTAAATAATCTCCATAGCTATTATTGAGTTCAACAGCGGGTGTGCTCCTTGTGGATGCAAATAATCGAGGATGCACCAGGGCATAATAAAACCCCACCACATTTAATATGGGAAGCAGAATCAGAATGAGCCAAAATTTTCTCAAAAATAATCGATACATACTATCTCGCTCACAATTTTTACTTACTCTTCAATGACTTGAACCGACTGCACAATCCAAGTCGCCTCACTGTAAACAATAGCGTTAGGGAAGCCCAATCTTTTGTTAAACGTAATTTGCGTATCAGGATCTTCAATCGCCACAACACGACGTGCAATGTCAAACAAGTTGACCATTTCAAAATCAGAGATTTCTACGTCATTTAAAATACAGTTGCGTTCAGGTACACAACGGTGATCTTCTTGTAGGACAGTCCCGTCCTCAATTAAAAGTGTGAAATTTTGGGTATTCCAATTGGGCTCGCGATAAGAAACTTCAAGCCGATAGGTGGTTAAATTCTGTGAGGACCACAACGCTTCTGATTCTTCTATCTCGCGATTCAACTTCTCAAAATCAAGTGGGGGTTCGCTGCTGGCTAAAATAGCAGCGGTTAAAGCTTGCGATGTTGCTTCTTTGGGGTCTACTGTTGGCTCAACGGCCGTTTCTGTTCCGCAGGCAACAAGCCCTACAGAAACCAATAACAAGATTATTAGTAAACGATTTAAATGCTCAACCATGTTGTCTTGACCCTAAAATGTTACGAAAATGATACCTTCTTTCAACCATTAGGTCAAAAACAGGATACCTACTATGTGGAAGTCGCGATGTTGCCTTGCCCCTGTGGGAATGTTATAATGCCCGTCCGATCGGGGCATGGCGCAGCTTGGTAGCGCGCTTCAATGGGGTTGAAGAGGTCGTGAGTTCAAATCTCGCTGCCCCGACCAGAAAACGTCGCATTAAACGCGGCGTTTTTGCTTTTTATGGGGCCTTTGACGTTTGTCACACATAAATAATCGTCCATAATTGGCCCTAATGTATTTGAAACAATTGGATTGGCAGATTGCGCCCCTATGAAGTGAAACGAAGTTCCTGCTTTGAATAAAACGACGGCTATACACTTCGTTTCCTCGAGGTTCCGACGCTTATTTCTATGTAATTTTCAACAAATATTTTGAATACTCAAGGGTAAAATGAAAATTACTTTCAGGAGAACAAAAGCCCAAATAGGTATTTTATTTCAAGAAACGTTTTGTTCTCCACTAACAAGGGTTTTTAAATTAGAAACTTCGGCACGCTTAAGTGAAACGAAGTTCCTGTTTTGAATAAAACGAAAGCTTCAATCTTCGTTTCCTCGAGGTTCTGAAGCTTTTTTCTCACAAGGTTTTCAATTTAGAAACTTCAGAACACTTAAACCGATTCTGTTAATGACACCAATGAGGTCAATCATGGATAATGGCATAAAAATTCGCCGCTCAACTACAATCGTCCTTTTTATTATTGGCGTAATTTTGATCTTTTTTGCGCTGGCAGCAGACGAGCTTGGTTTGGATCGTACACCTGGGTTTGGGATGATTCAAATGTTTTTATTTCTAGTGGGAATCACCTCATTGACGCTAGGGGCGTTTGTTCATCTTAGAGGACTTCAGCACAAAAAGGAAAAGTCTCTTCAAGCAAGCATTGGCACCCGTTTAGCAGCTACGGGGCTCATCTTTGCTTATGCAGCGGGATTAGCCGACCTGCTTAGCATTGGTACACATCCACACCCTGATTTTGGTCGTCCTTTTGTAGGATGGCTTCAGCTATTTGGAATTAGTATTGGGGTGGCTTCAATTTTGCTGGGGATTCTACTTTATTACACGAGCCGCCGAATCCGTGAAAGTTCATCAATGGAATTTATTGCGAACGGAAACGGCGGGGAAAAATAGCTAGCTGTTCTTATCTGTTTAGCGGAACCCAGCTAGCTGGAAACTTTGATTGAAGACTGTAAAAACGGCCGTATCTGTTACCGGTGGCTGGTAGATCAAATTAAATTGGAGCGCTTCACCAGCTCCGACCGACCATGGCAGTGGGGGATTTGTCGATAACAACAAATAAGAAGCACCATCTGCACCAAGCAGCTCAATATCTTCTTCTGTCACAACAATGGGTTGCGTATTCAAATTCGTAATTTGCCCACCCAAAATCAATGTCGTTAAATCTGCCCCAACCTCAGCACGATTAAGCGAAATCTGCGTGCTCTGAGAACCAGTAACCGGATTGCTCGTAAATGGAATCGTGACTTGTAGCTGTGTGCCAGAATCGACTTTGGTCACCACCCAGCTTAATGCTTCGCTCGTTAAGCCAATTGGAATTTGATACCCCGCGGAAGCCTGCATAATGGCACCTGAATTCAAAAAGCCAGTTAGTGCAGGAAAGTTCCCAACCTGACTGGCAACAGGATTCATAGCGTACCGATTGCCCACGGAATCCACCAGTGTAAATTCAAGGATAGAGGTGTCAAAAGCAGTAAGCCCAACATTTTGTACATCAAAATCAACTTGGAAGAAGGCAAATCCTGGGGGAACTTCGGGGCGTTCCGGCACATAGGCGACGCTTGGCACAGTAAACTGTAAATCTTCAAGTTGGGCAGTCTCGCCTAACCCGATCACATTACCAAAGCCAGAATCTGTTTCAGTGACCACGTGACGGCCGTTGACTACCAACCGCTCATCCCCATCGGAACCCACAAGGAAAATTGAGATACCCGGTTGGGTTTGTCTAAAGACATCTGTATTTTGACGAGAAACAACTTGATGCGTTTCAAAAGAAAATGTAAGCGTTGAACCAAACTGAGTGCTCATGGTCATTTCATCGCCAGGCTGCAGGTTCTCTAAAAGTGCTCGATTCTCATCGCTATCAGATATCCCAACAACATAATTCACAATGGAACCAAAAACCCAAACCGCTTGATTATCAGCAGCCAAAGTTGGAGACCACTCCCCATTTTGAGCAACCTGCTCACTGCGCACAGCAAACTCCTTATTGCCAACAATCAGTTCAAGGGGCACATCCAGTGTCACGCTGATGCTTTCAGTTCCAGTTAAACCAAATGCAATAGGTTCACTGCTAATCGAAGTTGTTGTTTCAGCAAATGGTGTTGGGGTGGCAACACTATCTGCGTTACCGCTTTGCCGATCTCTAAGCAGAAGAAAGGACAGAATAATAACGCCTAAAAGGGCAAGACCAGCAATAATACCTAATGCAATAACTAGCCCATTTGATGTTGATTGAGGTTGTGGATCTTCTGCCATAATTAAGGAATGTCACTTGGAAGCGGTTGTGGAGCAACACGAATAACGACATCCGTGCCAACACCCGCAATGATTTGGCTATAGTTGATAAATGGAACAACAACGCGAACAGCTCCACCCGCTTGAATATCAGTAAACTGAACGAGTCCTGCTT
>JANQSK010001167.1 GCA_028284105.1 Anaerolineae bacterium | reverse complement strand
TTCATGTGGAAGTTTTTACGGGTTTACCCAATCCCGGAGAAGCGGGATGGCCAATTGCGCCAGCAATGGTGGCTTTTGGACTAGATACGGAGCCGTGGTTGTACATTATTGATGAAGAAGGTCGGGTCGTGCTTCAAATTGAGGGCTTATTTACGGCAGACGAATTGAGTGAAACATTGCCCAAAGTACTTCAATAATTACCATGATTCAAAATTTTGTAGGGAAAAGATGAGATGGCTCAGCCAAATATTATTTATATCCATTCCCATGATACAGGGCGATATATTCAGCCTTACGGTCATGCAGTAGAGACGCCGAATCTTCAAAAATTGGCGGAACAAGGGGTGCTGTTTCGCCAAAATTTTTGCATTAATCCCACCTGTAGCCCAAGTCGGGCTTCGCTATTAACTGGCTGCTTCCCGCATGAAAATGGCATGACGGGTTTGGTGAATCGCGGTTGGTCTCTGAATGATTATTCACAGCATATTGTTCACACGCTAAAACATGCAGGATATGAAACGGTTTTAGCAGGTTTACAGCATGTGGCGCCTCCAAGAAGTGATCAAGCGCCGTGGCAGGTGATTGGGTATGATCGATTTTTAGAGGGAGAAGCTGAAGAAGAAGCGGCCGTATTTCTTAACCAGCCACATTCAAAACCATTCTTTCTGACCGTCGGCTTTTTTGAAGCCCATCGAGAGTTTCCAGCCCTTGATGAAATCGATGAAGACCCCAATTATTGCTTGCCTCCTGCACCATTACCTGACGCGCCAGAAACACGTCAAGACATGGCCCGATTTAAGGCAAGCGTCAAACGCCTTGACCGAAAAATGGGCGTTGTTTTTGATGCTTTAGAAGAAAACGGACTTGCTGAGAATACACTTGTTATTTGTACCACTGATCACGGGTTGGCATTCCCTAAAATGAAGTGCAACCTTGAAGATTCAGGGATTGGCACAATGCTTATCCTGAGAGGTCCTGCTGGCTTTGACGGTGGAAAGGTGATTGATCAAATGAGCTCTCACCTTGATCTGTTCCCCACAATTTGTCAGCTGGCTTCAATTGAGCCGCCTTCATGGTTGCGAGGGCAATCATTGGTGCCATTGATAGAAGAGCCTGACGAGCCATTGCATCAATCCCTTTACTTTCAACTGAACTATCATGCGGCCTATGAACCCCAACGCGCTGTGCGTACAAATCGATGGAAGTACATTCGTCGATTCGATGAGAGAGAAACGGCCGTTTTGCCAAATATTGACGAAGGTGAAAGCAAATCTCTCTTGATGAGCTATGGATTGCAATCTGTATCACTTTCCGAAGAATCTCTGTATGACTTGCTATTTGATCCCAATGAAGCCAACAATTTAGCAGAAAACCCAAAGCATGAAGATACAGTTCACGAAATGCGCACCCTGCTCGAACAGTGGATGATTGAGAGTGATGATCCAATTAGAAACGGCCGTATACCTGCGCCACTGACAGGCCAAGTAAATTTACCAGATGCACTATCACCCAAAGCTCCAACAGTTTTGATCAAAGACGTCAAATAGCGAGATTGAGAAAAACAAAACTTTAGTGTCTATGCATTAATACCCCGTTGCTATTATTCTGTTGATATGGCAACACGAACCCAAAATTCCTCAAAAAAGAGTACCCACTACGCCTATCAAATAAAGCTTGAGGGTCATTTGAATCAGAAGTGGCAACTGTTATTTGATGGGTTTACGATATTGCTTGAGCAAGATGGCACAACCTGTTTGACCGGTCTTGTTGTTGATCAAGCTGCGCTCTACGGATTACTGCGAAAGGTACGTGATTTGGGGTTGCCTCTTATTTCAATTAATCGCCTGCCAATAGAAAACGAAACAAAAGAACGATAGTTTGCGTACTTAAAAATTAAAGGAAGAAATTATGAAGGCAGTCACCATTTCAAAATATGGCACTCCTGACAATTTTCAATTTCAAGAAATCGAAAAGCCAATACCTAATGACGACCAGATTTTAATCAAACTTAAAGCTGTTTCAATTAATGCGTCTGATATGGAGTCATTAAGAGGAAAGCCTGGTTATGTTCGTCTTTTTGGGGGCTTTTTTGCGCCCAAAACCAAAATCCTTGGGTCAGATGTTGCTGGTGTAGTCGAGGCTGTCGGCAACAATGTGTCTAACTTCAAACCGGGTGATGCTGTTTTTGGTGATATTTTCTGGAAAGGCTCAGGGGGCTTTGCTGAATATTGCCTGGCTACTGAAAAAGATATTATTCATAAGCCGGAAGGTATGAGTTTTGAACAAGCAGCAGCCTTGCCACAGGCAGGTGTGATTGCCCTTCAAGCTTTTCGTGATTACAAACAAGTTGAGCCTGGGCACAAAGTGTTAATCAATGGTGCCGGGGGTGGTGCAGGCTCTTTTGCTTTGCAATTCGCAAAGATGCATGATGTTGAAGTAACGGCCGTTGATCGGGCTGAAAAATTTGAATTGATGACGGCTCTAGGAGCTAAACACATCATCGATTATCGAAAAACAAACTACACAAAAACTGGGCAAAAATATGATTACATAATTGACTTAATTGCGCACCGATCTTACTGGGCTTATCGACGTGCTCTAAAATCAAATGGGGAGTTTGTGATGGTTGGGGGCAATTCAAATGCATTGATTCAAGCAGCATTGTTGGGGCCACAACTTTCAAGATTTGATGATAGACAAGTTGATTTGCTCATGTGGCGGCCAAATACGGATGATTTACAAACATTGTGTAAGCTTTTTTCAGAACACAAGGTGGTGCCAATAATTGATCGGTGTTTTTCTCTACAGCAGGTTCCAGACGCTTTTTGGTATATTGCAGAGGGAACCTTTAAGGGGAAAGTTATTATTTCGATTGATGAATAGGCTGGTTCAAACGCTACATGAAATTTTTGTAGAAACGATTATAGAAAAATAGATTTTTGAAACAGTAGGACTCAAATCTATTTTTATCAAAGGATGGAAATTGTGAAAGCGATTGTTC
>JANQSK010001155.1 GCA_028284105.1 Anaerolineae bacterium | reverse complement strand
ACACCGCTCGGGGAAACCAAAAGAAAAGCCCACATTCTTAAAGGAGCAGGCAAAACCACGCCCTTTTTTCAATGCCCCTTTTGTTGCAGGTAATGATTGGAACGGTGAAAATGGTTCGTCACCAAACTCCGATAATGGTGATGTCCAATCCGCTTCCTCAGCGCATTGTTCAATCACCTCAGCCAAAGTGATTCCTTTAGGCACAGGGGTTTGGACTGTCATGATGCTGCCTTCTCGTAGCACGTTCAGCAATCGCAATTCAACGGGATCTTTACCCAGCTTGGCTGCCAGCTTATTCATTTGAGATTCAGCGACAAAAGCACCTTGGGGACCTCCAAAACCGCGGAAAGCACCACCTGGCACATTATTTGTACTAATGGCGTAACTGTCTAAAAAGGCATTTGGCACTTCATAGGGGCCCGCGACCATCAAATGGAAATTACCAAGCACTTTGGTGCTGGTGTAGGCGTAAGCGCCACTGTCCATGAGCACTTCTGCCCAAACGGCCGTTATTTTGCCTTCATTCGTTGCCCCCCATTTCGTTTTGACCGTCGCCTGATGTCGCTTATGGTGTCCGAGAATGCTCTCTTCCCGTGTCCAAATGATCCGAACGGGCCGATTAACACCCATGTCTCGTAGCTTCATCGCTGCCAAACCAAGCACAATCTGAAGAGACATATCCTCTTTGCCACCAAAAGCACCACCGATGGCAGGATAGATAACGCGCACCTGATCATGCGGCAAATCGAGGGCATGAGCAATTTGCTCTAAATCTTCGTGCACCCATTGGCCACCAATTTCGACTGTGACACGACCTTCATCGTCGATATACCCCAAACCAGCTTCTGGTTGGAGGTAGGCATGCTCTTGATAAGGAAGCGTATACTCACCTTCAATCACCACGTCTGCTTGGTCCCAACCTTGATCCATATCGCCTTTGCGGATTTTAATCTTCTTAAGGATGTTGCTGCCATGCCAGGGTTGAATGACCGTTTCATCCTTCATCGCTTCCTGCATATTTGAAACGATGGGCAGTGGTTCCCATTCAATCTTGATTTTTTCACGGGCAATAGAAGCGGCCGTTTCTGTTTCCGCTATCACAACCGCCACTTGGTCCCCTTCCCAGCGACTCACATCACTGTGGGGTTTCGCGCTACCTAAACCCACCAAAACAGGTTGGTCAGGAAAGATGAGGCCATATTCATTAACGGGCACATCTTTGGCAGTAAGGATCGTAATGACCCCAGGGACAGCCAATGCCGCCTCTAAATCCATCGATAGCATTCGGGCATGGGGTTGATGGCTAAAGAGCACCTTGCCATGCAGCAATTTAGACGGAGTTATGTCTCCCGAATAAAGGGCCTGACCGGTAACCTTGGCGAGGGCGTCAACTTTTTTAAGCGATTGTGATTGCATCAATTAGTGATGTCCTTGATCAAATGGATCCTTATTTCGTGAGTAAAGTGAAGGTTGTCCTGTTTTCCGACGTCCCTCAGGGCTTGCAAGGGCAAAACCCAACCAAAGAAACACCTGAAATACCATAATCAAAATAAGGATAAGAATAGCTAAGATTGCCCCTTCGGGCACAGAGCGTGGAAGACCTGTTGTGTTGTAAATTAGACCGTATGAAAAATTGACTTCTTCACTATTCAGCATAAACGTCACTAAAAAGTAAGAAATAATGCCTGAAATCAAGAACCAAACGACTTGAATCACGGTTTTTCCAGTCATACCCTGCCGACGGGCAATTTCTTCATCTTGTTTTTTTTCTATTCTCATTGAATTTTTGCTCCTTTGATAGAACAACTAAAGATTTGGTAGGCGATTGATCAATGATTGTGAATCGGAATAGACACCTTAATCAAACTAATATCAATCGCTTGCAATCTGGCTACTAGATTCTTGTGCGGCTTCATTAACCGCTTCGATAATTTTATAATATCCGGTACATCGGCAAAGATTACCACTGTACCCCTGTTGAATTTGTTCGAGAGAGGGGGTTCCCTTTTCATCCAACAGCTTAGCTCCCGACATTAAAAAGCCGGGAATGCAATACCCACATTGAACAGCCCCCGTATTGATGAAGGCTTGTTGGATGGGGTGCAGGTTCTCGCCATCGGCTAAGCCCTCAACGGTAACGATGTCTGCCCCATGAGCACGCGGTGCAGGCACTAAACAAGACATGACGGCCATACCATCCAGAAAGATAGTACACGCCCCACATTCCCCTTCACCACAGCCTTCTTTGGTGCCAGTCAGCAGCCCTTCTTCACGAAGCCAGCGCAAAAGGGTCTTGTGATTACCACCTACGGCCGTTAATGGTTGGCCATTAACGGTTGTTGTAATGGCCGTATCTTCAGAATGGGTCATTTCAAACTGTTCACCCGTTGGATACAGGCCATGGGTATCACCCCAAAGCATAACAGGGTCTTGAGGCCAATGGGCTCGTTCATCCCCATTTTTTAGCGTTGTTAAAGCACGTGCCACCATCGTCGCAATCATTGATGAGCGATACGTGGCCGGACCACGCACATCATCAATTGGATTGACTGAATTGGCTGCTAGTTTGGCTGCTTGAGCAATAGTTTCTTCTGTGAGAAAACGGCCGTTTAAAAACTGTTCAGCTTCAGGAGCATTAACAATCGTTGGGGCAACACTGCCTAGAGAAATTTGAGCATCTTTAATTTTTTGATCATCATCAAATGTCAACAAAACAGTCAAATGCACCACCGAGATAGCTTGAGCGCGGCGGAGCCCCAGCTTTACATAAACCCCTCTAGTGTTCGATGACATCGGTTCAAATTGAAGATCAACCAACATTTCATCGGGTTCCATTATCGTTTTGCGCACCCCCGTGTAGAAGTCACGTAGGGCAACTGTTCGAGTGTCCCGTTTTGAAGCTAACGTAACTTTGGCATTTAATGCCCACAGCGGTGTGATCGTATCGTTGGCAGGGCTAGCGGTGATCAGATTACCAGCTACTGTGGCTCGATTACGCAGTTGGGGAGAGGCAACTTCCAAACTAGCTTGTGCCAATGGTAAAGCGTGCTCAACAATGAGTACTGAATCAACGACCTGATTGTGCGTTACCAAGGGACCTAAATGAATTGCCCCTGTTTCATCTGCATTGATCGTTGCCAAATCGGGAATACGGGTAAGATCAATGAGACACGCAACCTCGGGACGTTGTCCGCGCTCGATCTCTAGCATGAGGTCGGTGCCACCTGCAATCAATCGTGCAGAACGGCCGTATTTTGCTAATAACTCTAGCACCGACTCAATAGAGGTAGGGGTTTCATACCGATTAACAACATGTGTTTTTAAATTCATATCTATTTAGGTGTTTTGCCAAAAAGCAGATTGTTTAATTCGTCACAGGCGCAACACACCATTCAACAACCCAACCTGCTAAACCACCATCTATTTGAACAAGATGAAACGGTTGAGGGAACTGTTCGGATGTTGCGGTTGTTTGCAGCGTACGCGTAATGGTATCGAGGATATTTCCACGGGCTCCTGGCAAGATCAGCTGATCGTGTTGATCAACCGCTGGCGCAATCGAACTCATAAAAACAAAGTCCGTGCCGTCGGTGGCTTGGCCACACTGCCCGCGATCGGCGCATGTTTGATTACACTGAAATTCTACCGTCCCAGTATAAGGGGATGATACAGATAAGTCTGTTGAATCACTGCCTTGCAGCAAGCTAAAACAACTCGATAAAAATAGGAGCGAAATTAAGAGGAGAACGGCCGTTAATACAAACCGATTTGATAATTTCTTTTGACCATGAAACCGATCTGGAGACATCATAGTGTTAGTATATTGACCAACAGAGAAATTACAAAATTATTTTTAATGGAAGAAACGCTTTTGTAACCAGGTTACCGGCGATCCCAAATGGCTTCACCCTCAAGAATCTCTTGCACTTGGCTTGAAAATGCAGTTGGCTTCAGTGGCTTGCTTAAAAAGCCATCAAATCCCAACTCACGCGCCTTTTCAACCTCTCGAGAGCTTGTTCCAGCTGTCAACGCCACCACATAAGCAGATTTAAATTGATCGTTTGTCCTCACTTCAGCCAAAAGTTCATAGCCACTGCGATCCGGCATATTGATATCTACAAGAAATAAATCGACTTGAGGTAATTTCTCAGCAAAGGAAATAGCTAAATCGACTGAACGGCGGCAAAAGCATCGATTTGCTCCCCCTAAGCGTAATAGACCTAAGGTGATCAACTGATCGTTGGGATCATCCTCAACAACGATAATATATGACTCTGCTAGCGATTTACTCATTTGTTGTTCCTAATTTAATCGTGGTTGGTTGACTCCCGTTTAGAGTCTCCCCTTTGAATATAGGCAAAGTTATCGTAAATTTACTGCCCTTCTGGAATTCGCTTTCAACTTGGATAGAACCCCCATGTCGTTCAACCAGATGCTTAGAAATGGACAAACCTAAGCCTGTACCAATGCGCCGTCGGGCCACATTTTGGTCGACCTGATGAAATTCTTCAAATATCTTGCTTATATTTTCTTCTTTAATGCCAATCCCACTATCCTCAACAGTGATATAAACTCTCTGTTCATCAGACCGGACGCGTAAACAGACAAATCCTTCACGAGTGTATTTGAACGCATTCCCAAGCAAATTAATAATCGCCTGCTGTAAACGCATCGGATCTGCTTTTACCATAGGCCACTGTTCCGGATAGTCTCTAATCACAGAAATGTTTTTATCTAATTGGAGGCCAGTTGTGTTGTTCATCGCTTCTTCGCAAACCAAATGCAAATTAGTCGGTGCATATTTGAGGTCAAATTCACCCGCTTCAATTTGTGCCATATCCAGCAAATCATTCAACACGGATAACAAGTGCCAGCCAGAATGCTGAATACGAGAAAGATAATCAACTTGTCCATCCGTTAATGGGCCGCGAACCCCCTGAGACAAAATATGCGCAAAGTTTACAATTGAATTCAACGGTGTTCTCAGCTCATGGCTTACCGTGTTCATGAAGCGCGTCCGAATCTCTTTCTCCTCAACCGCTTCTCGTCGAGCGTTATCAATTTCATCATTTAGAGAACGCAAAATGAAGTTGGTATGTTGGAGCTCTTCTTGAACCTCAAAAAGTTCATTACGTCGATAGCGCACTTTGCGATGTAGTTCGCTAATTGATTCAACTGCAAATCGCCATTCATAGGCGACGAGATATGCCGTTAGGGCAAGGATGAAATTAATGATGATTGGCCACAGCAGCGTGTAAATATAATTGAGATCAAATGGGCGAACCGTATATCCAGCCGCTAAAACGGATAAAATTGAGGTGATTCCCCAAACAAAAAAGCTGGCTTCCGGGCGAAGCGTCATACTTGTAATAATGACAAAGATGGCAAACAGATAGGGGAGCGGGCTGGTTGGATGCCACGTTTGTGCCATGATGATAGTGATAAATAAAATACTTGTGGTAATGAAGATGGCATTACCTAACTCAATCCGGTCATTCTGGATTTGGAACCAAGCCGTATACGAGGTAATCGGATAAAAGATTACAATAATCCAGAAATGCCAAAATTCCATCCAGTCGGGATTAAAGGCTACAATGACAAGGCAAACTAAGAATGCAAGCCCAGTCACAGCTGGAATAATTATCGAGCTGGTATCGGCGCTTAACTCTCGTGAATAGTATCGCTCTCTCATGGTCTGTCCATTCTAAACATTTACTGGTGTGTTGACCATATAAATGTTGTGAAAGCAAAGGAATAATGATGTCGATTATAAAATTTCAGCCTTCAAAAGAATCTTATGAAGCGATCGCACGTATTGAGAAAGCGATCTGGGAATCGAATGCCAGTAGTGCTCAAGATTTTGAATTCAACGATAACGCCCGCAACAAAGAACGGGGGTTCCAACGCTATCTTGTCGAAAAGGATCAACAGATCGTAGCATTTGGACATTGGATGGAACTTCCAAAACACGGCCGTTATGGTATTGATATCTCTGTTCATCCTGATTATGAAAGGGTGGGAATTGGAACGGCCGTTTACAACCATCTCATAACCCAAATCAGCCAGCAGACCCCAAGCCCAGCGCTTTTGGCGGCATTCACCTATAGTCACAAGCCCCAAGCCGTGGCCTTTCTTGAAAAGCGTGATTTTAAGCCAATCATGAATTGGATTATCTCGACACTCGATGTTCCAAGCTTTGATAGCATCCCATTT
>JANQSK010001150.1 GCA_028284105.1 Anaerolineae bacterium | reverse complement strand
AAACAATGTTCCTCAAAGGGCACGGGATAGCAGCCGTTTTTCAATCAACAGCATTCCAAGATTACCGTTGATGGTTCTTGCTATCGGATTAGGGGCGTTGTTGCTTATAGGTGTTGGTTATCTTTTCAATCGAGTAAAGCGATAATGAAAATCATTGAGAAGGGTTTTGTGAAAATCAAAAAGTATTTTGAACACGCTTTATATCAAGATATTTCATGAAATTTACATCCATGTTTGACCCTTCTCAAAATACAACTTGATTGTGAATGCGTGTTTTATACCATTTCACCTGATGTTCTAATGCTTCATAAAGCGGTGTGCGAGGCTCATAGCCCAAGACGCGACCCGCTTTCTCAATATTGGCTAAGGTCCGCTGTTGATCACCTGGGCGTTTCGGGAGCATGTCAAACTTCGCTGATTTTCCCAAGATGCTTTCAATCATCTCGATCCCTTCACCTGTAGTATGCTCGATATCAGAACCGATGTTGAAGATTTCTCCATTTACATCATCAATCTTGGGCAAGACTGAAATCAACCCATTCACGATGTCGCCAACATAGGTAAATGAACGCGAATGATCTCGGCTTCCTTCAAACAAGGGAAACGGCCGTTCTTCCAAAATAC
Source organism: Anaerolineae bacterium (assembly GCA_028284105.1). GTDB lineage: Bacteria > Chloroflexota > Anaerolineae > Promineifilales > Promineifilaceae > QQUD01. The sequence goes on along the minus strand of JANQSK010001150.1, from coordinate 4,955 downwards.
ATCGAATCAATTTAGAGTACAGCTTTTCTGGACGTTCGCGAGGACCACAGACAGAATAAAGTCGCAATGAAGTCGCTGGCAACCCCTTATCGCGATGATAAGCCATCACCAACTGTTCAGCCGCTGTTTTAGTCACTCCATAATAGGATGTCGGCTTTGGCATCGCATCTTCGGCTTCAGTCGCCATTTTGCCATACACTGAGGAGGTCGAAATATTTACAAAACAAGCGAAGTTGGGCAGATTCTCGCAAATTTCAAGTAGATGGTGAGTCACCATCAAATTATTGCGAACGTAATGTTCAAAGGGGGTTGTTGCCGAAATGCCAGGCTGTGCTGCAAGATGATAAATTAGCTCAATGTCAGCCAATTCTTCTTTGAGTTGTTCATCTAGCAAATCCATTTCTAAGAAGCGAACCCCTTTGGCTTGGATATCCTCAGCATTTGTTTCTTTCAATGAACGGGCATAGTAGCTGGTCATGCCATCAATTCCGATGACCTCATGCCCCAGTTCAGCGAGTTTTTCGGTCACATGTGACCCAATAAAACCGGCGGCGCCGGTAACAGCTATCTTCATAATGATTGTTCCAGTTGTTCTTTTAAAGCATTGCGTGTGTTGACTGGTTGTTGACAAACGAACTTTTGACACACATAGGCAGTCGCCTGATTATTCATCAATGGCCGTTTATCTAACAATGGCACATTGTCCCCATTTTGGCCGACGGCTACCACTAAATTGGGGTGAAAAGCATTGTTTACGATTTCTAACAGGGCATCGGCATCAGATTGCTTTTCCTCAACCACAATGGCCACTTCTTTTGGCGAACTATCTAGCAACACAGCAGATGCGAGCCATTGGCCAAATGCGTTTGGATATTGCCGCATCAACTTTTCAATGGCTAATACCATCGATTCGGCCGTGTCCCAATATCGCCCTTCTCCAGTGTAAAGCCCTAATTTCAGCAAAACACCAGCTGCAACACTATTACCACTTGGGGTTGCGTTGTCCTGAATCGCTTTTGGACGATTGAGTAAAGCTTCATGATCATGGGATGTATCAAAAAAGCCCCCGTTTTGAACATCTTCAAAATGCATGAGCATCATGTCGGCCAATTCTCGCGCCCACACGAACCATTGTTCATCAAATGTGGCTTGATAAAGTGCTAAGAGTCCATCTGCTAAATAGGCATAATCTTCAAGATATCCATTATATTTAGCTTGATTCCCTTCTTTCCAAGTACGCAATAAACGGCCGTTTTCCTGTCGCATCATTTCATATAAAAAATTTGCGTTTTGGGTAGCAACGTCTAAATAATCTTGCCGGTTTAAAAATCGTCCCGCTTCTGCATATGAGGCAAGCATCAACCCATTCCAAGCAGTTAAAACCTTATCATCTAATCCAGGCCATATACGCTTTGAACGAACCTCATAAAGCGTTGCTTTAGCTCGCTCGATACGCTCTTGTAACTCTGAGACTGAAATGTCAAATTCCTTGGCAATGTCAGAAGGCTCAAACCGCATATTTAAGATTGTGTTCCCTTCCCAGTTGCCCCGTTCAGAGACGTCATAATAACGCATAAACAGATCTGCATCTTCTCCGAGGTGAGTACGGATCTCATCCGCTTGCCATACGTAAAACTTTCCTTCAACCCCTTCACTATCTGCGTCGTAGCTACTATAAAATCCGCCCAGTTCATGACGCATTTCACGAATCACAAAATCGAGCGTTTCTTCAACGATGCGTCGATACAAAGCGTTCCCAGTTGCGCGATAAGCGAGCAGGTACACTCGGCTTAATAAGGCATTGTCATAGAGCATCTTTTCAAAATGGGGCACTAACCAATCATTGTCTGTTGAATAGCGGGCAAATCCGCCTCCAAGCTGATCATACATGCCGCCGTACGCCATCTTTTTCAAAGTGGTTTCAGCCATATGGAGCGCCATGCTATCCCCATACAAGTGATGATGTTGGAGCAAATAAGTCAAGGTCATGGAGGGCGGGAATTTTGGAGCCTGTCCAAATCCGCCTTTGGCATGGTCAAATGCTTTGAGCAATTCACTATTGGCTTCCGCGAAATATGATTGCGTTAACTGTGGCACTTCTTCTGAAACATTGAGTTTAATAACGGCGGACTGTTGGCCCAAATGTGTGGCTATTTTTGTGGCGCTTTCTTCAATCTCATCACGCCGATTTTGCCATGCATCAACAATGCCTTGCATCAACTGCACAAAACTTGGCATCCCAAATCGAGGTGTTGGAGGAAAATAGGTACCACCATAAAACGGCCGTCCATCAGACGTGAGGAAAACAGTCATTGGCCAGCCCCCTTGCCCAGTCATGGCTACAACGGCATCCATATAGATTGAATCAACATCAGGACGCTCTTCTCGGTCGACTTTAATGTTGATAAAATGCTGATTCATAAATACGGCCGTTTCTTCATCTTCAAACGACTCATGCGCCATAACATGACACCAATGACAGGCCGCATACCCAATACTTAGCAAGATCGGTAAATCCGCTTTTTTAGCCTGCTCAAGCCCTTGTTCACTCCAAGGAAGCCAGTCGACAGGATTATCAGCATGTTGTAATAAATAGGGGCTATTTTCATTCACCAATTGATTCGACATAGAGCGGGATGATAACTCAATTAGCCGCTTTGACAATGCCCCCCCTTTCGTCTAAAATCGAAAAACTTAGGTGAACCGCAAAAACCGATTCTGATGGATGCAAACTGGCATTTTTGCGGTTCTTATGGAATTGGCAAACGTTGTCTGCACATTTATTCAGAATAAATTGTGCCAATCACCTAACTGTCAGCACTTTTATGGCTAAAGCTTTATCAAACCACTCGACTTTTTTTGCACAAAAATTGAATTGTTTTTGAGGAGGACGGCTGTCTAACACCATCCTTTATTTTTCCGTATACATTTCCACACAAGTTAAGCAAAAATCGGTTTCATTTTAAGCCTATTTTTGCCAAATTCTTTAGGAGAAGAGGGTTTTTCATATGAAAGAATATACAACTGATCAAATTCGCAACATTGCGCTTGTTTCCCATAATGGAGCTGGCACGACGACGTTTGTTGAGCGCTTATTGTCCAACACAAAAGTCACCTCCAGGATGGGAAGTGTGCAAAACGGTACTGCAGCACTTGACTTTGAAGAAGAAGAAATCGAACGACAGGGTTCAATTGCGATGGCAATGGCCCCAATCATATGGAAAAACACCAAAGTCAACGTTTTAGATACCCCCGGTTACGCAGACTTTATTGGGGAAACAAATTCAGCTTTACACGTTGCTGAAGGTGCGATGGTTTTTGTTGAAGGTGTCTCTGGCGTTGAAGTAGGTACGGAAATTGTTTGGCAATCAATCAAGAATCGCGATCTTCCTAAATTGGTCGTCGTGAGCAAGATGGATCGGGACAATGTGCGTGTGGCACGTGCCATGACCAGCATTGAAGAAAACCTTGACGGAAATTTTGTTCAATTACAGCTTCCAATCGGTGAAGGTCCTACGTTCAAAGGTGTTGTTGACCTCTTCGCAATGGAATGCCGTTTGGGTGATAACGATGAACGCGCCCCAATCCCTGATGATATGATTGATGCTGCTGAAGCAGGTCGTTTAGCGCTTGTTGAAGCTGCTGCCGAAGGGGATGATGAGCTCCTTGAAAAATATTTTGAAGAAGACAATCTAACAGACGAGGAAATTGTTCAAGGCTTGAAAGCAGCCATGATGCAAGGCCTTGTGACGCCAGTTATTTATTGCGCCCAAGAGCCCGGTATTGCAATGACTCCAGCCATGAATGCGATGGTTCGGCTTTTCCCTTCTCCTGCCGAATATAGAGAATTTGAGGTTGAAAACAGTTCTGGTGAGGTTGAATCTCACGCCGTAAGTAATGATTCCCCATTGTCTGCCTTCGTCTTTAAAACACGCGAAGACCCTTATGGCAAGATGAGCTTTATCCGTGTATACGGTGGAACGCTCAATTCTGATACCCGTGTATGGGATGGAAACCTTGATAGCGAAGTTCGGGTAGGCCCCCTTCAAGCATTAACAGGAAAAGAGCAAACCCCAATTGCCAAGCTACACGCAGGTGACATTGGTGTGGTCGTTAAGTTGGGTGACACAGGTACAAACAACACGCTTTGTGAAAAAAGCAATCGCCTAACAATGGCTCCAATTGCTCAACCAAACCCCATTGCTCAACTCGCAATTTCACCAGAAACACAATCTGATGTTTCTAAGATGAGTTCCTCTCTAACACGTCTTACCGATGAAGATTTAACGCTCCGTTATTACACGGAACCAGCTACTCGTGAAACGATTTTGGCCGGTATGGGTACAACTCATTTAGCTATTGCGATTAAAAAAGCAAAATCTAAATTTGGTATCAACTTAACAACGGCCGTTCCAAAGATTCCTTATCGCGAAACAATTACAAAAACAAACTCAGCAGATTACACTCACAAGAAACAAACGGGTGGTGCTGGTCAATACGGCCGTGTTTTCCTTCGCCTTGAATCACTTGGGGATGAAGGAGGGTTTGAATTTGGGTCAGAGATCTTTGGTGGTGCGGTATCTGCCCCATTTGTAGCTGCCACTGAAAAAGGGTGCCGTCAGGCGCTTGAAGCAGGGCCAATTGCTGGGTTCCCCGTTGTGGGTGTCAAAGCGGTTATTTATGACGGTAAAGAGCATCCTGTAGACTCTAAAGAAATCGCCTTCCAAACAGCCGGTCGTGAATGTTTCAAAGAAGCCATGTTGGGTGCAGGGCCTCAGCTTCTAGAGCCAATCTACACAGTTGAGGTTACAGTTCCCGCAGACAATATGGGTGACATTATGGGTGACTTTAATACACGCCGGGCGACCATTCTGGGTATGGACCAAGAAGGCACCAAAAGCATTGTTAAAGCAGAAGTGCCACTGGCAGAAATGCAATCGTATACAGCGGATTTA
>JANQSK010001147.1 GCA_028284105.1 Anaerolineae bacterium | reverse complement strand
AACCAGCAACGGCTTATTTCTTTGGTGCCCCCAGCATGTTTACGGATTTCCCAACAATTACGTATCTTGCCCAATCATATCGTCGCGGAATCAATCTTTATGACGTTAATATAGGTGAAACGGCCGTTCCTCCAGCGAATACCGATAAACTGCTCTTTATTTTTCTACCTGAGCGGGCCGCAGAATTAGACAGTTTTCAGGTACAATATCCGGGAGGAACCCTTAATTCATTTTCTGGGGTCTATGGTGACCCGCTATTCTTAGTGTATGAGGTTGAGCAAGAATGACAGACGAGATTGAACGTCAAGAGTCTCCAAATTGGAGTCCTACGACTAAATTTATTGTTACCGTTGCTGCCATTATTTTACTAATCTATGTCGTTATAACGTTCCAATCGCTTGTTGGGCAAATCGTCGCGGCAGGGATTCTCGCCTATATCTTAAATCCCATTATTGTTTTTATTGATTCTCGATCTCCAATCCAACGTGGCACAAGTATCATCATTGTGTATATCTTACTTGCTGGTGGGGTCGTAACGGCCGTAATTGCCTTAAGCCTTGCTGCATTTAGCCAAATAACCACCCTCATTGAGCTTGTTCCAACCTATATCAATGGTATCACTGACCAAGTCACCAACTTCCTAGCCGAAACACCAACTATCACTTTGCCTGGTGGATTCGTCATCGACCTTTCTGCGATCTTAGAGTTGCAAGTGATTACCGATCAGCTCATCAACATCGTGAATCCAGTAATTGGGCAAAGCACGCAACTGATTCAATCATTAGCAGGCACAACCATAAGCTGGCTCACCGCCATCCTCTTTATATTTGTCATTTCCATTTACATCGCCATTGAAATACCAGGATTGGGAGGCCGAATCGCAAGCGTAGCTTACTTACCCGGTTACCAAAAAGATGCCGAACGCATGATGCGTGAATTTGGCCGAATTTGGAGCGCCTACCTTCGCGGTCAGGTCATTCTTGGTATTGTCATCTTTCTGATTGTTTGGGTGGGTCTGGCCTTGATGGGTGTGCAAAACTCCTTCGCATTAGGGATTCTATCAGGATTACTTGAATTTATACCCATTCTTGGCCCTGTCATCGGTGCTGGAGCAGCCGTTATTGTGGCATTCTTTCAAGAGCCAGGCCTTGGCATGACTTCCCAATTTGCCTATGCGGGTATCGTCCTTGCGTTCATGATTATTGTTCAACTGGTGGAAAACGCCGTTCTCGTTCCAAAAATTGTTGGAGAATCTCTCGATCTACATCCTATTATTGTTATGGTTGCGGTCTTTATGGGGTCATCTGTGGCAGGGATTTTGGGAGCAATTTTGGCAACGCCCGTTACGGCAACAATCAAAATGCTAAGCATCTACGCTTGGCGAAAAATGTTTGATCAAGACCCCTTCCCCGATCCTGAAGAAGAACCGCCCCCAGAAATTGGTTTACAAGAGCGGGTTTTCTTACTTAGGGATCGAGTCTCGTCCTTGACTCAAAGAGTTTCCCAAAGCAATAAGCCGGCAAATTCAAAGAAAAAGAAATAATTAAAGCACTATTTCTTTCAATCTACTCAACTTTTAGTATCACTTTGCCAATATTTTTATTATCGGCAACATATAGATGGGCGTCCTGTGCTTTCTCAATCGGAAAGGTCGTGTCAATGATTGGCTTGAGCGTGCCATCTTTAAGGAGCGGCCAAAATCCAGATTCGAACTTTTTGGTAATTGTAATTTTTTCGGCAGGTGGGCGAGAGCGCAAGGTCGAGCCAACTATCGTTAGTCGATTAATCAACAAGAGAGCCATATTGATTTCACCCTTTACACCACCTAACAAACCAATATTCACGAGCCGGCCAAATCTGTTTAAGGCTTTAATGTTTCGATCAAGGTAAGTTCCACCGACCGGATCGAGAATAACATCAACCCCTTTACCATCTGTCGCTTCTTTAATTTTTTCCAAGAAATCTTCTGTTTTGTAGTTAATAGCAAGCTCTGCCCCAAGCTCTCGACAGCGCCCTAACTTAATCTCTGAACCCGCAGTGATATAGGGAATTGCATCGACGGCACGTGCGAGCTGGATTGCTGCAGTACCTACGCCACTTGCCCCAGCATGGATTAAGGCAATTTCTCCTGCTTGCAAATCAGCTTCAAGAAACAGATTCACATAGGCAGTCAACCACACTTCAGGTACGGCCGTTCCCATTTCAAAAGACCAATCATCAGGAAGCTTCATGAGCATTTCAGCGGGCACGTTTACTTGCTCTGCGTATCCACCGCCTGGTAGCAGTGCGCAAACTCGATCACCTACCTCCCATCCTTCGACTTCTTCACCTAAGGTAGCAATTTCTCCTGCCATCTCTAATCCCAAAATGGGGCTAGCCCCAGGTGGCGGTGGATAATTGCCAGTAGCTTGCATCAGATCAGCACGATTAACGGCCGTTGCTCTTACATTGACCAACACTTCATCCGGAGCAAAATTCACATCTGGCACAGTCGTCCAAGATAATAATGGCCCATTCGGTTCTTGCGTTACAACAATCCCGTTCATAATTGAATCCTTTCATTATTGGCTAAAAATCAGAACAAATTATAATTCAATAATATAATTCTTACCCACAGGATGAAACATGACAAAACGAGAAACTTATACCGTCGAAGTTGCTGGGCTCAAACGTGATTTCCCATTATTTGAAGTTGCACCCGGCGTTCGAATCGCCATTTTTAATATGCTTGGTGACACTTATGTTGTCAAAGCATCAGCCGCCGCACTGGCTGAAAAATTAAAAGATGTTCCAGCAGAAGTGCTTGTCACCGCTGAAGCAAAAAGTATCCCGCTTATATATGAGATGAGCGCTTTAATGGGATTGCCCTATGTTGTGCTTCGTAAAACGTATAAAAGCTATATGGGTGAAGCAATACGCGCAGAAACAGTGTCAATCACTACCGGTAAACCCCAAACGCTATATTTAGATGAAAAAGATCAGCGCCTTATTGAAGATAAAAATGTGATTTTAATTGATGATGTCATTAGCACGGGCAGCACTCTCAAGGGCATGGAGAGCGTCATCAATACGGCTAAAGGCAATATCATCTCGATCGCAGCTGTTTTCACAGAAGGGGATTCCGATTGGTCGCATGTCACAGCCCTCGGAAATTTACCCGTATTTATTTCTAAAAACGATTAACTATCAGAATAAGTGAAACGAAGTTCCGTTTTTGAATAAAATGACAGCTTCAAATTTCGTTTCCTCGAGATTCCGAAGCTTTTGCTAACATGTATTTCAATTTAGAAACTTCGAAACACCTTACCAAAAAGAGAAACCAATGAAAGCAATAATTTGCAACTCCTTCGGCCCCCCATCCAATCTTGAGTATCTTGAAGTTGATGACCCCGTCCCCAACGAAAAGCAGATTTTAATCAACGTCAAAGCGTGTTCTATGAACTTTCCCGACACGCTGATTATTCAAGGCCTTTATCAATACAAGCCAGACTTTCCTTTTTCACCAGGGAGCGATGTGGCAGGCATTGTTGAAGCTGTTGGAGATAAAGTCAAGGGCTTCAAACCAGGCGATGAGGTTGTTGCCATGACGGGTTGGGGTGGCTTTGCAGAAAAAATCGTTGTCAATGCCAATGTTTGTTTCCCAAAACCACCGGGAATGGATATGGTTCATGCCGCCTCATTTTTAATGGCTTATGGTACGTCCCATTACGCATTAAAAGACCGTGGTCATCTTAAAGAAGGGGAGACGCTGTTGGTCTTGGGCGCTTCTGGTGGTGTTGGCTTAACGGCCGTTGAGCTAGGCAAGCTTATGGGGGCAAAAGTAATCGCGGCTGCATCTTCTGCAGAAAAATTGGAACTCTGTAAGCAATATGGTGCGGATGAAACGATTAACTACAACGAAGAAAACCTCAAAGAACGCATCAAAGAACTGACCAATGGAAAAGGAGCCGATGTGATTTATGATCCTGTTGGGGGGGCCTATGCAGAACCTGCATTGCGGGGTATTGGATGGGAAGGTCGCTATCTTGTCATTGGGTTTGCAGCAGGTGACATTCCGAAAATTCCATTGAATTTAGCGCTATTGAAAGGCTGTCAAATTGTAGGTGTTTTTTGGGGCTCTTTTGCGCAACGCTTCCCAGCAGAAAATATGAAAAATACGCTTGAACTCATCCAATGGTTTGGCGAGGGGAAATTAAAACCTCATATTCATAAAACTTATCCGCTAGCAGATGCCAAAAATGCATTAGAGGAAATGATGGCAAGGCAAATTAAGGGGAAAGCCGTTATTGTGATGGAATAAGAAACAAAAAAAGGCGTTAGTCTCCACGAGACTAGCGCCTTTTTTTAACATTCTTGAAATTAACCTTCTAATGCACCCAGTAAGGTTGGTAAGAGCTGTAATTTACGAGATACAACCCCTTCAGCATTAAGCGTGCCATCTTTGCGGCGTGGATAAGGTAAATCA
>JANQSK010001145.1 GCA_028284105.1 Anaerolineae bacterium | reverse complement strand
GGACCAGAAGAGATTTCACGCATTTGTGTTTCGCCACCGGCTGTTACCGAGATGCGGGTGCCAATACCATCTGCATTACTGTCTGACCCTTCAACGGTGAAGACGAGTGAATTGTTAGTGTTGTTGATGTCACCAGAGCGGTTGCGATAGAGCACATAGCCTGTGCCATAGTTACCGACCAAGATATCCATCCAACCGTCACCGTCAAAATCAACGTAAGCAGCGCTACGACCACGATCTGGGTCATCTGCACCACTCCCATCCGAGACGTCTGTAAAGGTACCGTCATCATTATTTTGTAAGAGGTAATTTGGCACGTCACCAGCTTGAACTTGGATTGAACCAGCCACAAAGTAGAGATCTAAGTCACGGTCATTGTCGTAGTCCAAGAAGATGGTTCCCCATGTCACTTCGCTTGTCGCACCTTGGACACCGGAGACAGCTGAGCGGTCAGCAAATGCACCGCTACCATTGTTTTCCATGAACACTGCAGGCGCTTGGTTGGAGAAGGCCACGTCAAAGTCTGAGTCGTTATCGTAGTCACCAAAGGCCAAACCCATCCCGTTAACGCTTGCATCGAGGTTAGAAACGGCCGATACATCGGTGAATGTCCATCCACCATTGCCGTCATCCCCATCGTTGCGCCACATGATATTGGTTTCATAGGTGCCCCCAATGTTGTCATTCACAACATAGAGGTCTTGGTCACCATCATTGTCATAGTCGAACCAACCTGGGGAGAAGCCTAAGCCCATCAATTGGTCACAGGTGCCAGCGCCACTGCACAAATATGCATTCGCGTTGCTAAATGTACCATCCCCATTGTTTTCATAGAGATTGTCTTGTTGGCTGTCATTGTTTGAACAGCGACGATGCTTGGCAACGTAGAAGTCTAGGTCGCCATCGTTGTCATAGTCCGCCCAAGCTGTGGTAATACCACGACCAGCGTCAGCAATCCCTGCTGTTGTGGTCACATCGGTAAAGCTAACAGACCCATTTTCAATCAATTGATTTTCGAATAGGGTGTTGCCATCGATATTGGTCACATAAAGGTCTTGGTCACCATCGTTATCGTAGTCGATGAAGACCGCGCTGAGGCTGAATAAGGCACTGTTTTGTACACCTAATGAGCTTGCAACGTCTGTGAAGTTTGGCAATGTATCTGCATCACCATTGTCGCCATCGTTGCGATAGAGGTAGTTGCTACCGCCAGCATTCGTAATATAGGCATCGATGTCACCATCGTTATCATAGTCACCCCATGCTGCACCGGTGCTCAATGGAGGTGCAACACATTCCGTTGGGTGGAGTGTATGAACAGGTGTCACATTGAAGACATCTGTCGCATCTTCGTAGATTTGGCTTGATAAATCAACGCCATCACCTTCCAATGAAATAATGTATGGGCTTTCGTCACTGTCATCGTTTGTGATTTCTAGGTCACCTGTTTCGTTTTGAACAGCTGTTGGTGAGAATTCAACAACCAACTCTTGGCTACCAAATGGTGGAATTTCCACTGGTGCTGCTGGTGACTGCATCGTGAAGACACCATTTGTGAAGTTGAAGCTTGAGAGTGTCAAAGTGTAACCACCGGTATTGCTAATGGTGACGCTATCGGTTAATGAAACGGCCGTATCGACATTGCCAAAATCAATTGAAGTCACAACACTATCGATTTCAGGTGCAACCCCATTTCCGCTCAATGGAAGTGAAACTTGCATTTCATCAGGATCATTGCTGTTGATAATGAAATCACCAACTTGCGTACTAACGGCTGTTGGTGCAAATTGAACTTCTACAACTTGATCATTACCAGCTGCAATTGAGAATGGCAAAGATGGAGAAACAACGGTGAAGGTTGTATTTGAAATAGTGATTGATGAAACATCAAGCTGTTGATTCCCAACGTTTGATATCGTCAAATCAATTGATTCGGTTGTATTGATTAAAACATCACCAAATGGAAGAGCTGCTAGATCAACGGTGATTTCAGGATCAGGATCAACGAAAGGAAGCCCTTCCCCTTCTAAATCGAGTGTCACTGCTGGTTCATCAGGATCATTACTGTTCACGGTTAATGTGGCCATCGTGACGCCATCAACCGTTGGGGCGAAGCGAACGGTAACCGTTTCGCTGTTGCCGCCGGCAATATTTAACGGGAATGTTGGGCTAACAATTGAAAATTGAGAGTCTGAAACGGCAAGTGACGATACAGTTAAATCATCGTCACCTTCATTTTCAATATCAAAGGTAAGGTCCGCAAAGTTACCTACATCAACCTGTCCAAAATCAAGATCTGCAACTGACAGATCAACATCTGCAGGAGGTGTGGTTCCTTCACCAGACAGTGGAATTGAAACTGTACCCTCGTTTGGATCATTTGAAACAATCACAAGTGCCCCAGTCGAAACACCGTCTGTGGTTGGCGAATATCGCAGGTTTACAATCAGCGAACCGCCTACACCAATGTTCACAGGGAATGATGCTGGGCTTATTACTGAAAATGCATTGATTGTTGTTGTGAGGGAGGTAATTGAGAGTGGTTGTAGACCGTGATTAAAAATTGTGAAGGTCGTGTTTCCCTGTTGATTTTGTTCAACTTGACCAAAGTCTACTGCGGGACCGCTATAAGCGATATCGGGTGAATTTGATTGGGTCCCATCGTTGATAACGAGGGGTAAGTAAATGTCATTGGGTGATGCTTGGCTGATTCCTGATACGTTACTCACGATGGAGATTAGTATGAGCACAACCAAAGGCAACAATACGTTTCGTTTCATCTCTACATTCCTATACTTGATCAATGGAAGAAACTCTCTTAAAGAGATTTAGCTCGTTCACTTCCATTTACTGAGTGAACAGAATAATCGGCTTAAATTGTTTAATTTCCATTCACTTGCGTGGTGGATTGCTATGTTGTCTGACCGAAATTTCTTGCGCGTTTGCGTGGGAAACTGCAACTTGGAACGCTTAGTTTGTTTGGAGAAGGAGATTTGATTTTTAATGAGTCCTGCTCTTTGGCTCCAACGAACATGCAATCACTGTCTATGGGTCAATTGGGAAAATGGTAATGTAGCTTACTTACGGTGAAAATTGCGAGTGACAAAGAGAAAAGAGGAGAGAAACGGCCGTCTCATGCAAACGGCCGTTTCTTTGACTTTTTCAAGTCTCAAGGAGAAGAATAGAGAGGAGTAGGAGGAAAGTTGTGCTATAAACTTTAACTTTGATCAAAATTGTGTGTGCTCTTGGTTAAAGTTGTTGCCTGTATGACTTTTAATATAAAGGGGGTATGTGATAAATGTGTTGGGGAAGTGTAAAAAATTTGTAAAGTCGGTGAGTAAAGGATAAAGAACGAAGGATGAGGGATGAAATAGCCATCATTCTGACTGTATCCCTCATCCTTTTTACTTTTTAAATACCTGCCCCACCAGTGACTTCAAGAGTGTGCCCTGTAATATAAGCTGCATATGGAGAAGCAAGCATAATAATGCCACCAGCAGCTTCTTCAGGTGTCGCAGGGCGCTGCATGGGAATAGCCATTGGCGCCATGCTTCGCAAATTATCGGGGATACCCAGCGCAACCTTAGTGCCATCAATATCGATAGAAGCCCCTTTGTCTTTTGATTGCGTTAGGCGTGTATCAATGAAGCCAAATGCAACGGCATTACATCGAATGCCCAAAAAGCCCCACTCTTTAGCGATGGTTTTGGTTAAACCGACAATACCTAATTTCCCAGTCGCATAGTTGGCCTGACCTATATTGCCGTGTAAACCTGAGGTTGAGGAAACGTTGATGATGCAACGAGGATCCATAGGGCCCCCTGCTTTCTTCTCTAACTTAGCAGGATCACGCATATAGGGAGCCACGGCTCGAATCATGCGAAACGGTGCCGTAGTGTGCACGTCCATAATTTTTTGCCACTGTTCATCTGACATGGTGTGCGCCATAGCATCCCATGTAAACCCTGCATTGTTGACCAAAATATTGATCTTCCCATATGCTCCAATGGTGGCATTCATAATATGATCTGGAAATGCTGGAT
>JANQSK010001132.1 GCA_028284105.1 Anaerolineae bacterium | reverse complement strand
CGCCAGCAGCAATTTGAGACGCCAATTGGTCAGATAAAAGTTGGATAGGCATAGAACAATTGTACCACAATTTGCACTCGATTCGCTTGTCGTTATACTACTTTTATCGCGAGTGAATGAAGCTAGGTGAACAAAATGTTGTCGTTGAAAAAAGGTTTCGGCAAACAGTTTTCGTTCCCTTAGTAGACAGATGGTTTTTGCTCGAATTGTTTTGGGTGATCCCTTCTGTTTACATAATGAGTTGTTAGAAAAGGAGGATAGTGCTCCATTGGAGTACAAGGGGTTATGCCATTTCAACCAACTTACAAAGTACCGGAAAACCGGCAAGCTTACACAATCTTAGGATCATCAACCGAGGAACAAGAACATAACGGCCGTATTGGATGCCTGATGCTTCATGGATTTATGGGCAGTCCAGTTAGTTCAAGGGATATGGCAGTTTATCTCGCTGAACACGGCATCACCGTTCATTGCCCCCTATTACCAGGCCATGGGAATCTTCCAGAAAAGCTCCACAAGCACACGATGCGCCAATGGATTGATGAAGCGTATGAAGGGTATCAAACTGTCCGAGATTTAGCGGACACTGTTTTTGTGATTGGTCATTCAATGGGTGCTGCATTAGCCGCTAATCTCGCTTACCATTCCGACAATCTGCAGGGCATGATCATGCTGGCGCCGCTCTATGACGTTCCAGATCCACGTATCAAGTGGGCAGGGATTGGCCGATTTTTCTCACCATGGTTCTACCCTCTCAAAAAGAAAGGCATAGACCATGAACCCTTTCTTGGCCGAGTTACTGATTTTGATCCTTCCGTAGACGTACACGATCCAGCACTGAGCGAATGGCTCATTGAAGCAACTCGAATGCCGCTGTCTGCCGTTTGGCAAATGGTCAAAACGGCCAGTTTAGGGCGTAGACTGTGGCCGAAGGTTTCATTACCAACCCTCGTTTTACAGGGTGAGGCCGATCCAGCGGTAACTTTAGAGGATGCCCAACGCATCTATCACCAGCTGCCCCACGACAATAAAAAAATGGTGACCTTTCCTGAGACTGGTCATGAGCTGATGCGCTCTTTTGAACCGGTGCACCATCAAGTCTGGCAGCTAATTTTAGATTTTATTGAAGAAAACACGGCCGTTTCTGTTCAAACCGTTTCTTAGACCATTTGCCGTTTATAAATCAACCAAAAATTCCCAACACATCATAATGTCCAAATGAATGATTTGAAAAATTGGGCAATTTTGGAGTGCGCATGATGCTGGGTTGCGGTAAAATCCTAATTGAGGAATTCAACATGATAAATCAGATCATTTTTTGAGTGATCTCGCCCAAGTTTCCTCAACTTTTTGGAACTGTTTTTTAAAAACGCTCACGTGGTTATAAGCCAGTGGGCGTTTTTTTGTCGCAATATTGAGGGAAAAAATTAATGAGTCTGTCCGCTGGCAAAACGGCCGTTTCACCGCTCACTGTGTATCGCATCCTTGTTCAATCCAAAACCCCAACAACCAATCAAAAGATCCTGCGCGCCGCGCACCAATCAGATTTAACCGGACTCAGTGGTGTTATCTCAAACCGGCTTTACTTTTTGGCAGGGACGCTTTCTTTAGATGAAGCCAATCAGCTGGCAACGGCCGTATTGGCCGATCCCGTTACAGAGACACTAGAAATTGCTCAAGTGACGGAAACGGCCGTTTCATCTCAAACCAATCTTATCGAAACCACCTATCTTCCTGGTGTGACAGACCCCCCCGCAGAAAACCTGCTGCGCGCAGCCGAAACCTTAGGAATCGAAGGGCTTCAAGTGGCAGCTACAGGCGAGCAGTTCATCCTAAATGGCACACTCACAGCAGTAGAAAAAGGCCAAATGGCAAGCCAAATTGTTGCCAATCCTGTTGTGCAGCGATTTGCCATCGATGCGTTCATTACGCCTCCCTTCATCGACGCGCAATCGGCAGATGACACGGTTGAATTAATTGACTTTCGGGAAGCTGATGACGAAGCACTACTACTCATTAGTAAAGAACGGCGCCTCTCAATGGACCTCAACGAAATGCAGGCGCTGCAAACTTATTATCGTCAAGAGGGCCGCCCAGCAACTGATGTTGAACTGGAAATGCTGGCTCAAACTTGGAGTGAGCACTGTGTGCATAAAACCTTCAAAGCCAAAATCGAATACACCGGACCTGACGGACAATCAGAAACTATCGACGGCATATTAAACCAATACATTCGCGCTGCAACAGAAACTGTGAACAAACCGTGGGTTCGTTCCGCCTTTGTAGACAATGCGGGCATCGTTGAGTTTGACGACCAATTTGATTTAGCCTTTAAAGTGGAAACACACAATCATCCTTCTGCGCTTGAACCCTTTGGTGGGGCTAACACCGGTGTCGGTGGTTGCATACGAGACGTCCTTGGCGTTAGTGCCCGCCCCATTGCCAACACCGATGTGCTTTGCTTTGGGCTTCCAGACACACCCGCAGCCAATGTTCCTGAAGGTGTGCTCCATCCGCGCCAAATTGCTGATGGCGTTATTCACGGAATTGAAGACTATGGGAACAAAATGGGCATCCCCACGGTTAATGGGGCCATTCAATATCATCAAGGCTACATGGCCAATCCACTAGTCTATTGTGGCTGTCTCGGCATTTTGCCCATTGGCTCACACAAAACGGAGCCACAGGCTGGAGACTTCGTCATCGCCATCGGTGGC
>JANQSK010001117.1 GCA_028284105.1 Anaerolineae bacterium | reverse complement strand
TTGCTTCCTTTGGTGCGAATGCCATGGAGCACATTCCCCGGCGTGTGCCAAAAGTCTCCGGCTTTCGCTACAAACTCTTCGTCCCCTTGGATGCGAATGCATTCCCCTTCTAGCAAAATGCCCCACTGTTCCTCAGGGTGGCTGTGAATGTTTCCTGTTGAATGGGACTCAATGTGAACCACCGAAAGCATTGCTTGCTCGCCAACAAATATCCGAGCACTTAACCCCTCTGCTAGCTTTCGTTGTATCCCTTGTGATTCATCATTGAGATTGAATACCCAATCCGGAATATTATTTTCATTTGTCATACAAAAAAACCTTTTCTTTTTAATTGTCATGCCGAGTGGTTTTACCACATTGCAGATTATCTAAAATAGATAGTCTAGGCATCATAATGTATCGATATTCCGCTCTTTTCAAACTTAATTATTTTTAGATATGTCTCGACTTGTTATTGTTGAAAGCAAATTCAGTTGAACCCTTGCTTGACATGACAGGTTGATTATTTCTAAGGCAATGAAACAACGACATTCCCTTTTTTCATGCCGGATTCGACATAGCGATGGGCATCTGCCATTTGGGAAAGCGTAAATGGTTTATCAATGACTGATTTGATGTGGCCTTCTGCCATGAGTTGTGTCAGTGTATTTAAATCTGGTTGATTGGGCTGGGCGGTTTCAAGGATCACTTTTTGATTTTGCCCACGTGAGCGAAAGCGTTTATTGAATCGGTGAGACGATTGTGGATTTCCCACCATATAACGGCCGTTTTTCTTCAATGAGCGCATACACCCAGAATAGGATGCCTTTCCAACTACATCCAAAATCACATCATATTGTTGACCGCTTTGAGTGAAATCCTCTTTTGTATAGTCAATGACGTGCATTGCACCTAGCTCGCGCATCATCTCAAGCTTCTCGGTGCGATCAACGGCCGTTACTTCCGCGCCATAATGCTTTGCCAACTGAATCGCATAGCTGCCAATACTGCCGCCACCCCCATTAATTAAAATTTTGTCACCCGCTTTCACATTTCCAACTCGCATAAAGTGAAGCGCTTCACTTCCGCCAATGTTGAGAGGCGCTGCCTCTTCATAAGAGATGCCTTGTGGAAGGTGGGCAATAGGGCCACCCATTTCTTTTTGGGTTTCCGGAACACAGATGTATTCAGCATAGGCACCCATACGAAAACCCGCAGAGCCTAAAACACGGTCACCCACCTTGTATTTGGACACCTTTGAACCAACTTCCACAACTTCTCCCGCATACTCCTGACCCAGAACTTTAATTCTGCTTGGTTTCAAAAAGCCAACATAGATGCGTATTGGCAATGATAGGAGCCATGAGAATTGCAAACTACGAAGTTCGCAATCCCCCATAAAAGCGGTTGTGGCATGAACTTTGATTAAAAGCTCATCCGGTTTAGGGGTTGGTTTTTCAATGTCACCATTTTGCAAAACATCGGGTGACCCATAGCCTGTCCAAAGCACTGCTTTCATTATTTATTCCTTCTTGAAGCGATGAAGAATCATGCAATAGGCACGCTGGCCACGCTCAAAGTTCCGAACCCGAACAAATTCGTTTGGTGCATGGAGATTTTCGTCCATGACAGTCCAGCCAAAGTTAAATGTCCATGCCCCTAACGAGGCTCGGAAACTATCGGTGATGGGAATACTACCGCCAACCCTTGCAAAGTGAGGTTCAGTGCCAAAGACTTCTGTGAGCACTTGCCCCACAATGTTGTTGGCTGGATGGTCTGACGGAATGAGATAGGGCATCCCCTTATCGTTGGAGCTGACAACAACGGCCGTTACGCCAACGGGCGTATGTTTGGCCACATGTTGGCGGACCAACTCTACAATTTTGTCGGGATGCTGATCAACAACGAGGCGGCAGGTGAATTTGGCATAGGCTTTGGATGGAATGACAGTTTTTGTGCCATCTCCTTGATATCCGCCCCACATCCCATTGATATCCAAGGTGGGCCTCGCCCAGTTGCGTTCCCGATTGGTAAACCCTGGCTCACCAAAGAACTCTTTGATGCCAAGCTGAGTTTTATGAGCCTCCTCATCATAAGGAGATTCACTAAATTGATGACGTTCCTCTTCAGTAAGGTCTCGAACATCATCATAGAAGCCTTCAATTGCAATCTGGCCATCGTCATGTCGCATTGTGGCAATGAGTCGGCTTAACGCCTCAAGCGGATTTTGAACAACACCACCTAATCCTGAATGCAAATCTTGCTCAGGCCCTGTCACATGGATTTCAAACGAGGCCAGCCCCTTTAACCCTGTGAGCATCATCGGCACATCAGCACTCCACAACAAGCCATCTGAAGAAAGAACAAGGTCAGCAGCAAACTTCTCTTTATGCTTTTCTAGAAAATCTGGAATTTGGGGACTACCTATTTCTTCCTGCCCTTCAAAACAAAACTTTACGTTAACTGGTAGTTTGCCTTCTGTGTTGAGAAGTGCCTCAACCGCAATAATTGGCGTCAGCATGCCCCCTTTGTCATCTGATGCCCCACGCCCATAAATACGGCCGTTTTTCATCACGGGCTCAAATGGCGGAGACTCCCAAAGGTCAAGCGGATCAGGCGGTTGGACATCAAAATGCCCATAAATCAAAATCGTAGGCTGGTCTTCCCCTGCATGAAGCCAATCTCCATAAACAACCGGATGGCCACCAGTGGGCATCAACTCAACGTGTTCGATGCCTGCTGATTCTAAACGAGACACCACCCATTCGCCGGCTCGCTTCACGTCAGGGATATGAACCTTCATTGCAGAAACGCTTGGAATACGGACAAACTCAAAGAGTTCTTCAATATATCGTTCTCGATTTTTTTCTAAAAAGGATTGCCAAGTTGTCATGGGGAGTCACCTGTCAGTTTTGTTGCGTAAACGAAATAAGCCACAATCTTAACAAAGGTGAGCAAAAATGACATTGGGATTAAGCAATAAATGGCATTTAGCTTAAGCCAGATTCCCATTCATAAGATTCTACAATGACCCATTTTGCTTTTTTCAAATATTCAGTAAGCTGCTGCATATCTTGTTTTAATTGAGGACGAATATGCTGGTTGGCAGCTAAATATTCTTCTTGGCAACTGTTGTTCCAAGCGATGGCTTCACCTACGGTCAAAAGATAGCCATAATCGACATAGAATGGGTTATTTGTATCAATTTCGCGTTCCCGAAATTGCTTAAAAAACTCACGACGATTCCACCAACCCGGAAATTGGAGCTGTTGAAGTGGGACTGATTTGTCTCCTGGGATGATGTAAATTCTTTCTGAACGAGCTGGCATGTTAGATCAATCCTTTTTGAATGTGAGATTGATGGGTCATCATATATTCAATGTCGTTTAAATAGAGCAAATGGTGCCCATCTTCAATATTTTGCTGAAATGCTTCATTTCCATTTTCCGCTTCAGCAACCATGAAATTGACCAATACTTGTAATCGTTCAATTATCGTTTCTGGTAATGTGTTCCGGTTTTTTGTTGGTAAATCATATGCATCACAGAATATCTTAGCTCTTATAATTTGAGCTTCGATATCACCAAATCCATCTTGATTGGTGGG
>JANQSK010001060.1 GCA_028284105.1 Anaerolineae bacterium | reverse complement strand
CTTGGAGCCAAGCGAGCTTTCAGCCGTCGTGGATGATTACGAGGTGCTTTTGCCCAAAAACGGCCGTTTGGCCCAAGTCAAACCCCACTGTGTGAGTTTTGAACAGTTCGTGGTCGATGCACATGCTGCTGGGCAGTTTAATCTTGAATTTGAGGATGGGAAGAGGCAAGTTTTATTACACGGTCACTGCCATCAAAAAGCGCTATTTGGTACCGATACAGTCCATCAACTGTTGAGTTTAGTGCCGGGAACGACCGTTCAAGAAGTAGATTCAGGCTGTTGTGGTATGGCGGGCTCGTTTGGATATGAGACTGAGCATATTGAGATGTCGCTGAAGATGGGGGAACGACGACTATTAACGGCCGTTCGCGAGACATCACCTGACACTTACGTTGTGGCTGCCGGAGTAAGCTGCCGCCATCAAATTGATTTTGGGGCAAAGCGTCATGCATGGCATCCCGCTCAATTTTTAGAAGATGCCATGGTCTGATTTACCCCTTTGGCATAAATTGGCACGGTTTTTCGACGCTTTGGCACAGAAAAAACCGTATTCTCCAGATTAGGTAAAGGGAAGATTTATAGCAATACCGAGTGTAAGTCTTCCTCTCACAACAATCATTCGATTTGGAGGATATTCAAATGCAATTTACGTTTGTAGATTTTTTAATTGGTTTTTTCTTGATGAATGCGATGCCGCACTTGCTTTTTGGGTTATTACGTATTCGGTTTTTTAGCGCGTTAGGATTTAGCGCTTGGGGGAATTTGGGATATGCGTTGATTAATGTGGTGATTGCCTTGGTGCTATTCCACACCCAGTATGGCATCTCAAATTTAGCTAGTAGCGGTATTTTTCTGGGGGCAGGAGCGATGTTGCTGATTTATTTGGTAACAGGGCGATTCTTCTACAATATGTTCAATCCAGAACAAGCAATATCGGGATAAAGAATTTGGAACGCAGAGAACCGCGGAGTTGCACAGAGAAAAATCTATTAAATCTCTGCGCAACTCATAGTGACCGCAGGTCATAATCTCCGCGTAAACTTGTGTTCCTTTTTACGCGCGTTCCACAGTAATCACTGGAATCACACGCCCTGCTTTTTGCTTATACTCGGTAAAGAAGGCATACGATTCTTCCATCTGTTCATAAAGATTGGTACGTTCCGGCTCATCCAAAATTGTCGCTTTGGCATCAAATGCTTCCGTACCTACTTCGATATGAACATCAGGATTGGCTTTGAGATTGTAATACCAATCTGGGTGGCTGGTTGCCCCCCCTTTTGAGGCGATAATGACGTAACGGTCATTGCCAAGGTCTTTGGTCATTAATGGATTGATGCGTGGAAGTCCGCTTTTGGCTCCGGTCGTATGCAGCAATAACAAATCACTGCCTTCAAAATTGCCGCCTACTTTGCCGTCGTTTGCTCGAAACTCTGCAATTACTTTTTTGTTCCAATCATTTGGGTCGCTCATGAAATTAACTCCTCGTATTTTATTGTACGTTAAATTTTGGATACGTTTAGTGTAGTAGATGTTGTTATAAAAAGGTCGATGGTTTTAGAAAATATTAACTGTTTGGATGTTGACTTATGCTATTGAAAAATTTCCCTCGAAAAGGTTGAAAAAGTTCTCAACGGCCGTTAATTCCCCCTGTTCAATGGTGAGTACCTGGTCGGAAACGGCCGTTTGCACATCCACATATCCTACGACGAGTCCCATGATCACGTCAGGGGTGCTTTTTAAGATGATGGTGGCTGGTTGAGGCGATAGGCCAAAACCAACCTTGCCTCGCTTTCCATTCTCTATCACACAATAAAATGCATCGTTTGGAATATAAATTTGAACAGCTTCAGAGATAGCCGGATTGTCTCCTTTAAAAAACTTGTTCATGGCGCCCATGGTCGATGAAGCTGGCACAAAGTGGCCTTCAACAGGGGGATATTGCAAATGCTGAACGCCAAAGTTGGTAAGCGTTGTCATGATTGGCAAAATGGCTTCTCGCCCAACGGCCGTAAATTCATAAACTGTTGAGGCCGCCGGAGGTGGGAGCTTTGTTTGTTGAATCAAGCCCGCTTCTTCTAGCTCTTTTAACCGCTTGGCTAACAAGTTGGTGCCCATATTGGGCACGCCCCGCAAAATATCAGAGTAGCGTCGACTGCCAAACAAAAGCTCTCTCAAAACCAATAACGTCCAGCGATCCCCCAAGATATCCAGGGCCACTGAAAGCGCGCACACCTGATCATATTGCCGTTTACTCATGCGCCTGAGTATAGCAACTGTTAGGTATCTTTCAATACAAGGTGGTTGAATAATATTTTTACTTGCTTTAAAAATATATAGTAAATACAATAAAAAGCATATTGAAATGAAAGGGGTGAAAAATGATATTTGAAAAAGACGATCTGAAATTGCATTATGAATGTCGCGGTGAGGGGCAACCCTTTTTGATGCTTCATGGCATGCCCACTGATCGACGCGCCATGATAGGGGCATTTGAACCCGTTTTTCAAATGAAGACGCCACCAATGACTCGGTTCCAACCCCACGGCGATTGGGACAAATCGTATCAGCGATATTATGTTGATTTGCCGGGTATGGGTAAAACAACGGGCGGAAGTTGGATCAAAAGCAATGATGATGTGGTAAAGGTGCTGGCTGAATTTGTGGAGTCGGTGATCGGTAAACGGCCGTTTCTATTAGCGGGCTTCTCTTATGGAGGCTACATTGCTCGAGGCCTTTTGCATCATTTTTCTCATCAAGTTGACGGAATAGTGTTAATTGCACCAGTTGTTTTAGGCGAACGAGAGAATAGAACGCTGCCTGAACCCCGAGTTATTGCAGCAAATCCTGAAGGTCTCAAGCAATTTCCCGAACCGCTCGGAGAATTTCTTTCCACCATGCTTGTTGCCCAAGAAGAAGCTATTCTGACACGTCAACACGAGGTTTTAGACGGCATTCAAGTGGCCGATCATAAAAAGGTCGCTGAGATTTCAGAAAAATATCCGTTTTCATTTCCAGTTGATCAACTGCCAGCTCCCTTTGAAAAACCTGTCTTGATTGTGACGGGGAGACACGATCACGTAACTGGTTATGCTGATCCGTTCCAGTTAGTCGATCATTTTCCCCGAGCCACTTATATTGTTCTTGACCGGGCGGGTCATGGGGTTCATATTGAACAGCCACATCTATTTAATGCGCTGGTGTTTGAATGGTTGGCTCGTGTTGAAGAAGAAAAACAGCGTTCTGCGTTAAAGGAATGACTCAGATTAATCTTTAGTACTGTGGTTTTCGTTAAGAAAGCGTAAATATTCATCATTGAATGGGGATAGCTTTGCTAACATGCTTCCGAGCAACCGAGAGCTCTATCAAATAAAGTTGGGAATAAAGCAAAACGAATCAGAGCACTGGAAGCTTTGTGGACTTGCCCAAATTCTTTATTCAGAGACTCGGTTAATAAAGCACTGAGCGTATTATTCACAAGTTTTGACAATAAGGAAGCAATATGAATAAGCAATTAGCGGTATTATTGATATTTTTTGGCGTTTTATGTGGTGGGGTGCTGATTGCAAGCTCGTTAGGGGGTGGTGATAATTATGCCTATCTTCCCCTAGCTATTGGTGGAGATGGTTCTGGTGAGCCCCCATCTGATCCCGGCGATGGCGAAACTGAAATGGTGATCTTCACGTGGGATGGCAATGTCAATAAATCTGATCATGGTTTCCCACGAGCACAGCCACCTGATGAAAATGGAAATTGGGTGACCCCTGTTAATTATGCAGAGGGGACTCTACACATTAAGACAGAAATTGTGAGTCAACCGGTTCCTCAACAGGATATGCGCCTCCAATTTTGCTTTTGGCAAGAAAAAGACGGGAATCGCTTTGGATTGGAAACCTGCATGAAAACAATCAATGTGCCAGGCAATCCAGGAGTCACAAAATGTTGGTCAGAAACGATCGAGCAGATGTGGAAAAAGAACAACCAGCCTTTGGAATGGGACAGAGAACGCTATCGCGTTGCCGTTCCTATTAAGAATGGGGCTGGCCTTGCTGTTAGTGATTACAATGGCTGGGAATGGAACGGGGAAGATCCTGATGAATGGTATCCTCTTAATTTGAAAGCGACTGTGATTGTTGTTGCAAAAGATGCTGAGTTCTCTGGTTGGGATAATTATGGAGGCTGTTAGCTGTTTTTTGAGACAACAGTTCAATTAAATGAAAAGCTGGGTTTTGGGTTTCATTAAAACTCAAAACCCAGCAGTAATTATTGTTTCCACATAATATTGAATAACTTCGTTGACTACTCTGAGTGGGCTTTGAGCTGATTGCTCGGTAGCTGAAAGCATATCCCCTAGCTGACTCTCCCACTCACAACTTCCCAATTGAGCTACGTCAGATAGCACCCCCATTTGAACACATTTAAGTCCAACAGTTTGACAAACGGCATATAAATGGGCTGAATCACAGTTTACGATGTCGCATCCCTTTGCTTGTGCCCTTGCTAAGTAAGCGTCACTCTCTCGATAAATCGCATCTGATGTGGCTGCTTGAACAAGATGTAGTCGAGAAAATGGTGATTTCTTAAGAAGTTGTTTCTGTAAATCTTGATTAGAAAAAGTGAGTTTTTGGTCAGTGTAATGAGGTGTTGTACCGTCAAAAGTCATGGCTTGTTCGACAAGATAAAAATCACCCATCTTTTGTGACTCAGGATTTAATCCACCGGCAAGGCCATAAGCCAATATCGTTTTGATGCCATAATAGGCTAATTCTTCGACTAGCGCACTGGCGACTGGACCCCCATAAACATGGTAAATTGATAAAAAGCGCAACTCGTTGTGCAGGCAGATTTTCACACTTGATGGGGAGACATGAATAAAATATTGTTCAATTGTTTCCTGAGGATGGTATTGTGCAAGCTGAGTTGGTGGAGGACAAAACCCGATAAGGGCAACATCAATATTGGCGAATGTATCGTTTGGGAATCGTGTACCAATCAGTTTTTCAGGGGTTAAATGTGGTTTCATATCATCAGGCATAAAACCAGAAGTCACTTAGAATGTTTTTGTAATACGGTACTTGGAATTTTGATTGCAACTGTTGCAATGATAAGTGACTTCATAATCAAGTTGGAGCCGAACGTCCCCACCGGCCATCGTGCCCCCACCAACTGATTCCACTGTTCGTGAGCCTTTTGTGTCTCGATTGATTTCAACTAATTCATAAGATTCACAATGCAAGCATTGATGCGTTTTTTGCTCATTCCCTTTAATCTCTCGAAAATAATAGCGAACACCTGCGGTGATAATGACTGCCGCAATAGCCGCGATAAGAATTAATGGACCCATATTTGTTCCTTTAGGTAAATCACGAAACGTACTTTGAATGTCCAAGTGTTTAATGTGATTTACTTTCTGGAGAACAAAATCAAATTTGTTCTCGAATCTTCACTATTGTGTAAATTTCAGAATACTTCTTGAAACAAGACAATTTAGGAATTTGAAATTTACTCAGTGAAAACCAACATTCAGCCAATTCTTTCCAAGGTGCGTTGTGATTTTCACATAGACAAAGTTGGTATATTCATTGTACCCGCATGTGGCTAGGAAATCATAAAAAGTTTGATGAGAATATCTGTGATTCATCAATAATCAAATAAAAGAGAGTGTGCTATGAGCAATCGATATATGTTATATGCCCCAAAAGATATCCGTTTAGAATCCTTCAGCTTACCTGAGATCGGTCCAAACGATGTCCATTTGAGAAGCCGATTAGGGGCGATCAGTACAGGCACTGAGAGCGCTTGGTATTTTGGCACTGATCCGCAGCTCAACCCAAATTATCAAAATGTTCGATTACCGCATCCTACCTTTCCACGGTTTTTAGGATATGAAAAAGTGGCAGACATTGTTGCTGTGGGCTCTGGTGTTGAGAGATTGAAAGTTGGACAGAGGGTAATTGCTAATTATGGTCATGCGGATGAATATATTTGGCCCGCCGAGAAAGTGTCTCCAATTCCAGATGGCGTCAGTGACGACGAGGCTATCTTCTCGACATTGATGAATGTTGCCTCACATGGTGTTCGCCGCTCTCGAATGCAATTAGGGGACACAGTGATGGTGACCGGTCAAGGCATTGTAGGAATAGCGGCATTGATTTGTGCGCGCTTGGCGGGTGCAGGCCGAATTATTGTGACCGATTTACATGAGCATCGCTTGAAGCTGGCCAAACAATTTGGGGCGGATGTGTGTATCAATATTTCAGAAGAGCCAGCACATCATCAAATATTAGAAAAATTTGGTCCAGATTGCGTGGATGTTGTATTGGAATGTTCATCATCATATGAGGCACTGGTAGATAGTATGGCTGTGACTAGGAGAAATGGGAAGGTGTGTGTATTGGCTCAGCTCAAAGGGGCTTATCCAAAGCATCCTGTATTTGGGGTTGATTTCCATTTGGGTGAGCTAGAAATGATTTCTGCTGATGGGAGCTGGGAACTGAACGCTTTTGCCCGCTGGTTTTTTGGTGCGATTCAACGAGGAGCGATCAAAGATTTATCGTCTCTGATATCACAACGCGTCCCTTTTGCAGAACTTGACAAAGGTTTTCAGCTACTCGCTAATCAACCAGAGAATGTTGTCAAAGTTGCTGTCTCATTTGGGAAGGATTAAGTGTTCCGAAGTTTCTAAATTGATAACCCTGTTAGCAATAAGTTTCGGAACCTCGAGGAAGTGAAATTTGAAGCTGTCATTTTATTCAAAACAGGAACTTCGTTTCACTTAAGCCGCCTCTTTTATTGTCACTGTTTGGGCGTGGCTGGATAAAGTCGAATATAGATCCAAAAGATGACGGTACCGATGGCGAGGAGGATAGCACCGATTAAAAAGAGGGTGGCGTAGCCTCTTGATGTGATGATGTATCCACCAAGTAGTGCCATGCTAGCAAACCCGAGTCCACCTGTTGTCTCATTAAGTCCAGCCATTAAGGAGTGCCATCGCATGGGGGATTCTTCCATCACGTAGGAGGTGAATAGCGTGAAGCGTATACTGTTCATGCCGAGGGCGATTAATTGACCCAAACCCGCAAGCCACCAAACTGGACTATATCCCAATAGCAGAATACCTGCGGCACCGAGTAATGAGACAACAATTAGCACGCTTTCTTCCCCCCAACGACGGACGATGGCCGGCATTGAGAAGACGAGCGCTGCTCCCAATAAACGGGCACCACCAGTAATTAAGCCAATGATGCGCGTATCGATTTGAAGTTGATTATCAAAATAGACGTTGAAATAGGTGAATGATGTGTTCATGCCCGCACTTTGAATGATGCGCACTAGTGTCATGATGATCACGAAGGTGATAAAGAGGCGGGCTGGCGTAACGGCCGTATTTCCGCCACTATTTTGCTCAGTGGAATCATCCTTCGCTTTCTCAGGTAAATCGCGCCGCACGATCTCAGAATCCGTGCGGATCATGGCCACAATGGCGGGCACGATCAAAACGATTGTTAAGATAAATGTCCAGCGAAACGGTGCTGGATCATCCGTACTCACAGAGAGCAATGGCGCCAGCCATTGTGGAATAAAGCCGCCTAAAATACTACCCGTAAAGGCACTAATGGAAAACGCTGTGCTTTCAACGGCGAGGACATCGAGGTGCTCTTTGCCAATCGTATTATGCATAATAAAGGGAGGAACGGATACAAAATAACAAGAGACGCCTGTGTGATAAGCAATCGTACATCCAATAACGAGAACAGATTGCCATTCAGGGGGTGCAATTTCAGCGAGGGGTAGCAAGGTGATGCCAAAAATAATGATGATGAGCCCCCAAATCATCAATTGGCGTACGCGTTTACCAACCCCCACAAATCCCACAATGAGACTCACAATCGCAAAGGTGAGGAGCCCCGCAGAATTTGCAACGCCAATAAATTCGGGGCCATATCCCAATCGCAACACGTAGAGATTGTATAAAACAACGATAATGCCTTCGAAGGTTAACCCAACGATGCCTGAGGCGATCAGAAGTTGGCGCGTGTTGTGATTAAAATATTGCCAACGTTCCCAGTCGCGCCAATTCTTTAATTGCTTCATAAAACTATGCCTTTTGATTGTGCAAAAGTGGAATTATCGGTTTGTAAAGATGGGGCGTCAAATATTGGGAATCGAAAAAGACACGGCCGTTTTTCGGCCGTGTCTTTTTCGATGAAGTAATTGGGTAGTGAACTTTTTAACCTGTCATCGTTTGGGCTTCAAGCTGAGGATTATCTTGTTCAGCATTTTTAATGGTGCGATAGGTCATAACCACTGCGATGGTGTGAACAACAACGGATACACCGACGATGACAAATAAACGACCTGGTGTGTCTGCGATACGAAAGCCGTCAATAAAATCCATCGTTTCACGGACCCAAGCGCTGCCTAAGACAACAAGATAGCCACGGGCATCTTTAATCAAGAAAATAGCTATCCATGAGGCAACACCCATAGCTAACTCTCTTGCACCCCATGACAAAACTGCATGTGTTGGTGCCCCAACTGCTGATGGTCCAGGGAAAACATCGGGTGCGAACCAAGCGACGAGACCTAAAACGGTGGCGATTAATCCGGTTAATGCAGTGATTACTAAAACAAATGTGGGTACTTTAATATGATTCATTCGATTCTTCCTTCTTAGTCTGCTCCCTCTCTAAATCGAAGCAGATAAAATATGTTGATTTTGTCTTTTGTAAATTAGCAATGTGAAATCAACCAAACTTTCTCTGAGTTTGTGAAACAAGATTTTTATTTGATTGATTCTTTATTGAGAATATGTAAATCACAGAAAGATTTAAAAATTAAATCAGCTGCAATTTTGTGATTTACTTGGTGATTGACGGGAATTGTGTCGTATCGTCTTTAGAAAACTTCCTGTCAATTACCTTTGCGCTCAGCGCTCTTACATTTTTAAGTATAAAGTCTCCCGCGACGGTAGAGTCAATACCCAATTTCGAAATTGCTTTCCCAAAACAAAAAAGAGCTTTATGCATTCATTTAAAAATGCATAAAGCTCTTTCTAATTACCTGAAAAGTATGAACCTTTCTTTTTATTTAATCTAAGATGAGTTACTCAGGTTTAAATTCGAGGGCTGCTGAATTGATGCAAAAACGCATACCAGTTTTGTCACGAGGACCATCTGGGAAGACGTGTCCAAGGTGGCCACCACATTTGGCGCAATTGATTTCGGTGCGAACCATGCCGTAGCTGCGATCTTCGTGCAGTTCAACATTCCCTTTATCCATGACATCCCAAAAGCTTGGCCAACCCGACCCTGAATGAAACTTGGTGTCTGATGAAAATAAGGGGGCTTTGCACCCAGCGCACACATAGGTGCCATCATCTTCGGTATCGACGTATTCACCAGTAAACGGCCGTTCTGTGCCAGCCTGTCTTAAAATGTGATACTGTTCAGGTGTGAGCAGCTTGCGCCACTCTTCGTCAGTTCGATTTATTTTTTCCATAATTTAAGTTTAGGACAGGGTTATTAAAAGTCAATAAAGGAAACATTATCGATTTATTATGGAAATGGACCTAAACTATGTTCCAGCCTCAATTTATTCCATTTGCTAATCCATTTAAATCAAGACCATCTTTCAATATTGGAGGTAGCTCATTTGTACCGTAATCAGCAAACGTCGTTAATAGAACCTGCATAAATAGCGAATAAAAGGCTTCATGCTTGAGAGTAGCTGATTCAAGAACAAACCCTTCGGTAAAGTCGTAATTACCTAAATTATTGATGAGGTCACTATTTTTCGAAATGATGTGTAGCGGTGTAGCTGTGCCTTCATAATTTGAGAAAGCGCGGAGGGGAGGTTGATGATCCCCTACGACCACGTAAAGTGCATCATCTGGGCCATCTTGAATGACCTGACTCACCATCTCCAACTGATAAAACATTGAATTTAAATAGGCCTCTTGTGATTCATGAGACGGATCATAGCTAACGGGCGGCTGGACGGGTGCGTCCGCTATGGTTTGCCAATCTTCAAATAATGGGGGTGGATCAGCCCAAGGCAAATGAGAGTTGTGCGTGATGTAGAAATATGCATGAGGTTTGTCTGGTCGTTGCTGTTCAGCAGCTTCTCGCAAAAATGAGAGCGTATATTGGTCAGGGGGAGAAGGTCCCCAACCGTAGACTGGACCTGCATAATTATTCATGTTGTTGAGAAATAGCCACTCGTCATATCCCATAAATCGTCGGGTTTCGTCCCAAGCGATGGCGTCTCGTTCTAAGGTGACTAACAAAGGCGTGATGCGCTGATAATCATACCCTTGGTCTTTAAGATAGTTGCCCAAATGGGGATAACTTCCATCTGAGAACTCATTGAGCAAAACATCATATTGGGCTTCATCGTCTACGCGGATGCCAAAGAGGAAAGAGGTATAAGCTAGCCAAGATTTTCCTCCTCGGATTGGGGCTTCACTTCGAATTGAGGCTGTTTGCCAGCCCGCTTGTTCTAAATTCGCTTGTATTTGTTGCACTCTTTCTAGATAGGGAAGCCGCATTGCGTCTGATTGATAAATAGCATCCCCATACGATTCAACAAAAATGAAAAAGATGTCTGGCTTTTCTTCTAAATCAAATGAATCATAGTTATAAGTTGAGCGTAAATCGTCACTCACTTTGAGGAGCAATTGACGGTTCTGGTAGGTGCTAGAGGATTGGGTGATGTTGCGATAAAGCTTGGCCGTGATGCTCCCCGTTACGATGCGCGGATGGCTCATAAACTCTGCGTAGCGACCCACCATGGCAAGCGTGTAAAGGACTATAAGTGCTAATAATAGATGAGAGGCGCGATTGAGATTTTGGGTGAGAGAAACGGCCGTTATTCTCTGAATCAACTTGGCACAAACCCAACAAAATAGCCCAATCCCGAACAAAACGACAGCGTACATGTAATAAGGAATGCCAATGTAGCGCGTTAATCCCTCAATGCCGCTGATGAGAAGAAGCGTATCATCGTAAAAATTAGGGTATTCATTATAAAAAGCAAACATCAACGTGCTGTACGTGTTGTAAATGACTCCAAAGATAAAAAAGACTGTAATCGCTTTTCGAATGAATGCTTGTCTGAAAGGCGGAAGCCACACCCAAAGTGCAACCAGTACAACCCAATCTACTGAGAGACGAAACAGGTCAGCATTTTGGCGAATAACAAAAAGCTTCAAAAATGTCCAGCGAATTGAGCCATCCCCCACTTCATTACCAAAACTAGGCCAAAACGTGCTACCCCCTCGATTAACTAGATAAAATGGCAAAAACAGGATGGCATTCAACAGAAAAAATAGAATCCAAAAGGTAATGTTTGGATAGGATTTAGGAATAGACGTAAACTTCTTGGGGCGTAATGCGTTCATTGCCAAAAATAAGTGAATGGAAAAAAGTCTTTATAAAATCCTTTTCTTCCATTGGCCTATATGGGGTAAAATTCCTTATGTCTGCTCAAAGATATTCTGTAAATCGCTGGATAAAATATCATTCTTTCGCCGTTTTTTCCACCTTTATCTTAGCAATCGTTTTAGAGTCTACGATTCCTCTCATCGTATCGGGAACCCTCTCGTTTGGGTATTTAATCCTGCAGCACCAGCAGGTAGAACTGCCTGAGCGAACGCTCTCCTTTTGGCAGATGGCTCCTAACTGGGTCACTTTTATTCGCGTCATTGCAATCTTAGTCATTGGGCTCGTTTATCCGATGCTAACACCATTTTTCATTGGCCTTATTGGTTTGATCATTTTGATTTCAGATAAAGTAGATGGCTATCTTGCTGAAACGAAAGGGATGAAGAGCTTTTTTGGCGCGCAGTTTGACCAAGAAACGGATGCGTTCTATATCACAATGTACGCCTTCATTCTTTATCTCGATGGATATATGGGGATATGGATATTGGCTTTAGGGCTTTTGCGTTATTTGAATATCATTGTGCTGGTTCTATTTAACCAACAGCATAAACCAGAGCCCCGTTTTCTAGGGGCGCGACTGGTGGCAACGATGGTGATGATTGCCTTACTCATTCCATTTGTCACTCCATCTTGGCTTTTTACACCGTTTGCCGCCATTTCTGTCCTTTTTTTGATTGGATCATTCTCGTACACATTCACCTATCAAGTTTTGCAACCAGGATAAGTTGTTTGACACTTTTTGTTCGTATTTTTACGTTAATTATTTATGCTTCGCTGCTGTATGAGCTCGTAGGTATTCCCGTGCCGAGCATTGCATCGACCTATCAGCTCTTGTTCACGAAAGATAAGCTCGCTCAAAAAAGCCTTTTAGCTCGGGTGCGATTATGGCCGTTAGCGATTAAGATTCTGTTTCTCATTTTGCCGACTGTGTTTGTTGTGATTGTGT
>JANQSK010001059.1 GCA_028284105.1 Anaerolineae bacterium | reverse complement strand
ACACCGTATCGGCCAGCTATTGCAACCAAAGAATCACCGCTTTGCACTTCAATCTGTTCACAACCACGTGGATCAAGCACAACCGTCGATCCATTGACTTCTAATGCCAGAATTTCCAATGGGGGTGTCGCAGTAGGCCAAGGAATCTGTAGATTTTGATTGACCTGAACCTGACTATCCACTTCGAACCCATTTAACTCAGCAATACTGTCTGGTGACACATCAAATATGAGAGATATGCCAATCAAGGTTTCACCACTGGCGATGACATGAATTCGCGGCGGCCTTGGTGTCTCAGTTGGTGCTGGCGTTGGTGTAATTGTCGGTGTCAAGGTTGGCGCTGGGGTTTCAGTATTCACGGCCGTTTCTGTCGGCGTCATCGTCTCAGTGGCTGGAACAGGCGTATTTGTTTCAATCACCTGCGCCACAGCGAGCGGCTCTTGGAATCGGATGATGAGATAACCCACAATCGCAAGCAGGATAAAGAATACGGCCGTAATCCATCGAATCCCATTTGAGGGACGTTCGCGCAACACCGATGTTAGCACAGCCTCTGCCTTGTCTTCTTCAGGTAAGGCAACTAATTTGGGCTGAGCTGGCACATCAATGGGTGTCTCATTTTCGAGAACAGCCTCTTCGATGTCATCTGCATTTTCAACAATAGGGGCTGGGGTTTCAGATACGGGTTCGGTAGATTCTTGCTTAGATTCTGGATGAGAAACGGCCGTGCCACACATGAGGCAAATCGACTGATCAGAGGGTACGACTGAATCACAGTTTGGACATCTAAAAATCTCTTCTTCAGCTGATTGATTATCATCCATAAAGCAAAACCACTGTTCTATTCCGAACAACGGCGCATTATACCGACAATCAATTGAACCACAAACCCTGACAACCTCATTCTACAACTTCTTTAATTCCACAAAACAGCTATTTGTTTCACTCGAAGGGGCTGCCTAAGAATAAAGGCCATTGCCAGAGGCGAAGCCCTGTAATAAAATCCAGATCATAAGGATTCTGAGTGTATGACATTAGAAAAAATCGGCCGTTACGAAATCATCCAAGAACTAGGCCAAGGGAGCATGGCAACTGTCTACCTAGGCAAAGACACTCTAATAAAACGCCAAGTCGCGATAAAAGTGATGTCTCCAGACCTCACAGATAAAACCTTTGAAGGTCGCTTCAAATATGAAGCAGAGCTCATCGCTATTTTGGATCATCCTTATATTGTCCCCATTTACGATTTTGGTACAGAAGGTGAGCAAATGTACATTGTCATGCGGTACATGTCGGGGGGCACCTTAATGGATAAAATCCGTTACGAGCAAATTGCGGCTCCTCAGATTATCCCCCTCATTGAACGCATCGGTGACGTGCTAGACACCATTCACGGACGAGGAATCATTCATCGGGATCTAAAACCAGGCAATATCCTTTTTAATGAACGTGGAGATGCCTTTTTAGGCGATTTTGGGGTTGCAAAAAATATTGTTCAACCAGGCGGTTTTACGGCGACCGATATGATCCTTGGCACGATTGATTACATGAGCCCAGAGCAAATCCAAGGGGGCAAAGACCTAGACGGCCGTACAGATGTTTATGCGCTAGGGATCATGATTTTTTACATTTTAACGGGTCGACTCCCCTTCCAACGAGACACCCTCGTTGGCACCGCAATGGCGCACATAAGTGACCCTATCCCCAGTGTCACACATCAGCTACCTGAAGAATATAGTGCTTGGGACAACATCTTTATTCAAGCCTTATCGAAAGATAAGGAAACGCGCTATAACTCCGCAGGTGAGCTAGTCAAAGATGTCAAATCTCTCGTCAAAAGACTCTACCCAGATTCTTAAACTAAGAAAACTGATTTCCAGAATCTAAATCTATATCACAGGGCTTCTTGTGAAGTCCGTTTGTGCTCTTCTCTGGGATAGCAGATTTATTTTAAATCATCCCCAAATAATGCTTGCAAACCGGGTTTCTCTTTAGCACATTGAGGGCAGCCTACATGTGGTTTCTGTACATCAATTAAATGTTTACTACAAAATGCAGACACTTCAACACGGCGATTAAAACCAAGCATACCTGATTTAATCGCTCCTTCGAGCACAAGGTCAGGTGAACTATTCGCTTGCAAAATATCCGGGACAGGGCAATTGTTACAATCTGAAGGTTTCCATTCGGGGGAGCGTGGATTGGCCTGTATCAGGCGACACTCTTGATCTGAATGGCCTCGATGGAAGTTTTGATAATAAAAGCGGCACTCTTTGCCGGCGGGTGTTCTCATGTAGAAATCCTTGAAATCAATACGTTCCAAGAAATATTAATGGGTATTACGGTCAAAAGTCAATTCCCTGAAACGTGTAATTCGTTATTTGAGAACACAGTTTAATGGAGAATTATGAAATTCGTGTTAGATGATGTAAAAAATTTGTAAAATGGTTCATAAACTCAGCCGGTTAGGTCTTATTTCAATTAGACCCAACCGGCTTTTTGTTTTTTTATTCAATTTGAATCACAACCATAAGTGGATCATGGTCAGAGATACGGACGAGTTCTTCAGTATCTGCATCAGCAATTGGATAATCCGCATTGATGTGTACCGGTGTCACCAGCTCAATCTGAGAGAATAGACCTTCCGACAACAAGATGTGGTCAAGCGTTTGGGTTCGGCCTTGGAAAATATAGGTGTACGGAATATCACCCTCTACAAATTCATAGACGTGTCGCAAACCAGCATCCTCAAGTACAGCCAGTGGTGCTGTTTGATAAAAGGAGTTCAAATCCCCAAGCACAACAAACTCAGCATCAGGATCATCAGCGGCTAAGCGTAGCACTAAATCTGCATTCCACTGCGCTTGTGCGGTACGTGTGGGTTCTGTGGCGACTTCACCTGCTGAAAGTGATAAGAAATGGTTGTTTAGGAGATAAATGGTTTGCCCATTAGCAAGAAGCGTGATTTGCAAGAGCAGTGGTGGACGGCTAAACAATGTATCTGGTGCCCCTTCAATGCTGGCTAATTCCACTGTTGCTTGATCTGAACGAACGATATAACCAACATCTATTCCCCGTGAATCAAACCCTTCAATCAAATAAGGTGCATACCCAAATTCAGCTAAGCGCTCATCTTCAACAAGGTCTTCAAGCACCTCAATGTTTTCGACTTCTTGTAAAGCAATTACTGTTGGGAATCCCATCAGTTGAATAGATTCAGCAATACGACCTAGCTTTGCACGATATTCACGTGGCAATGGCAAATCAGGACTTGATGGGTGCGGGGCGAGGAAGTCAAAGAGATTTTCAACATTAAATGTGACTATACCAATCTGATCTGATTCAATGATTGGGAATAATGGGATGACTGTGTCTTGAGCAATGATTTCAGGTGTCGAAAGTGGCGCGATCTTAAAGTTCCCAAAAGTATAAGCCAATGGGCCTGATAAGCTAGAAATGCGATCGCCCGATTTAAGGGCATATGGCAACGATGAACGGCCGTTATGAGCCACTGTGGAACCATCGTCAACAAACATCAAGAACCCGACCTCATCTGTTCTGGCAACTTGATCAACACCCCACTTTTCATACACAACCGCAAATTCACCAAAGCGCGTCGTTGGGGCAACCACAACGGCCGTTTCCTCAATCGAAACAAGCATCCCTTCAAGCGACTCATTATAAAGAAGCGCCTCGATGGGATCTTCAGGTGGATCATACACTTGAATAGCAGGAATCTCGTTACCGCTGCTCAAAACCACCATATCGCTTGGTGAAGAAGGAGCAAGAGCCGTCTGGCCAGAAATTTCACGAACAACGGCCGTTACTTCAACCAAATCTCCTTCCACAAGATTGAGAATCATTTGATCCGTGAACACAAATAAACCATCTGATGTCACGGGATTGTTGTCCCCATTGCGCTCTTGAATCCAAAATCCATCTAACTCAGGAAAGACCCCAATGACAATACCAGAGGTTGTGACAGTCGATTGAAGATATGGGGA
The DNA here is from genome assembly GCA_028284105.1 of Anaerolineae bacterium. GTDB lineage: Bacteria > Chloroflexota > Anaerolineae > Promineifilales > Promineifilaceae > QQUD01. Next base: position 5,528 of record JANQSK010001059.1, on the reverse strand, counting down.
ACGATCTTCATTCCCTTGAATCGCCCAAATAGGGACGCCAGCATCCCCGATAAAGGTCAAGAATTCTGCGGTCGTCGCGGGGTCAGGCCATTGATCAGCAACGGCCGTAACCGGGCCAACAATAATCGACCCCACCGCATCATCTGAGGCTTCAACCGAATAAGTCAACTGGAATTCAGCCCCATCTCCTGCTAATTCATCAATCGTCCACAAAATCTTATCTCCAACAATCGCCCCATTGTGGCTAATATCAGTGACAGTGCCATTTGTGGTAACAACTGGTGTTCCAACCTCGATTGTGGTCATTGGCGTTGGTGAGTGATTCACAACAGAAATGGTGTATTCCAAAACATCACCTGGATCAGCCGAAACTTCCCCTTGTTGTGAAAGCAATAAAATTGGGGGGAAGATCTCACGCATATCTGTTTGAAGACGGGGTTTAAGCTGGCGACGTCCACTAGCCAATTCAGTAATCCCTATCATTTGGTAGCGTGTTCCTTCAGTAAACGTTTCAGCAGAAGCGCCTGTATCCTTTTCAATCAAGACCAGCGTTGTATCCCCGGCATCATCCAAGATATCAATTTCAAAAGAGAAGTTAAACTCTTCGACGCGAATAGCAATCCCTTCAAGCTGAGTCAGTAAACCCAGCAAGCTGTCATCATTTTCATTATCGCTGGCTGAAATCAAGGTGGGTTCAGGAACATCTGCCGTTCCAATCTGTTCAATATCGGCAGAATTATCCAGCGGAATTAGTTCAATCGTGTCTCGGAAGATAACGATTTCACCGGTAACACGGAATTTCTCACCAATTTCAGCTTCTACTGCCCCCCGCCCATCATCGGCAAACACTTGAATTCCACCTGTTTCATCTTGAATATAAAACTTGGTGTTATCGCTTCCAGCAAAATACCCCCCTGTGTACATTGTCGTGACGCCTTCCACGGTCACAATAGAACCGACTAAATCACGCGCAATTGCTATGGGCACTGCCCCACCACCCATCTCAACCAGTGTCGGATTGCCATAGGAACGAATAAATCCTTCGGCTTCCGCGTAATAACTGGTAACAAGCGCATCAATATATGTAAATGGGCTTTTGAGTGTAATTAAAGAAACGGCCGTTATACCCGGCTCAACGTTATCAATCGTCCACATCAAACGCCCATCTACTAATTCTGCTCCAGCAGGTGCCTCAATCAACTCAAAATGGCTAGCAATAGGCAGGCTGACAGAAACGGCCGTTGCGTTTTCAGATGGATTATTGACCTGCACCTCATAGTTAAACTCCTCACCGGGAGGAACAAGGTCAGGCGTTATCAAGATCAGTTCAAGTCCATTTGCAACAGCTGGCGTCAGAGGGCTACCGCTGTTTTGCGGATTCGGTGCGGAATTTAATGCAAAATCATCCGCGTTGCTGTCTGTATCTTGCCCATTACCAGCATCACCACCAGGGAAACGTTCAATGCTTTCTCCATTCGCCGGAACCACAGAAGGCTCACCTTCTATGGAACTCGGTGGTGCATCTTCCCCCCATCCAAGCTTATCGACAATTTGGCTATCAGCATCCCGTAAAATAAGGCCACCTTTTCCATCAAACAATGAAAGATCAAAAAACGCATCCCCCACAATGTCGAAATCTTCCCCTTCCCGCAACAGCAGGAAATGACCAAACGGGGGAATATCAACGGCCGTATTCCAACGATACACAACGGATTCATCTGCGCCTTCATTTAATAGGTAGGATAGCGTGTACCCTTGAAGTGAAACGGCCGTATCACCCGCATTGTAAAGTTCAATAAGTTCTTGGTTATTGTTGCCCACCACGCCAGGTAAGAGTTCACTAATAAACACCCCTTCGCGCTGGATTTGAGAAACGGCCGTTGGAGTCGGCGCTAGCGTGGGTTCCTCAGTAGGGGCTTCAGTAGGAACGGCCGTTGGAGGTTCGACTGGAACGGCCGTTGGAGACGGTGTACTTTCATCAGGCTCACCATTCAAGCAAGCGGTCAAACTCATCACAACGATAAAACTGAGTAAAGCCCATTTTTGTATTCTTATGGCTTTTATTGATCTATGCATTTGTTGCATTGAAAACCTTCCAATTACTGAAATAGTTAGAGCCTATTAATGTATCATCTTCTCTACATTCTTCCCATTGGGTAAGGGCAATTTATTATTCAATTTGGACAAAAAATAACCCATTTTTTGCTTAGAATGGGTTCGTTAACCAAATATTATCATCATGTTAACAAAAAAATGCCGCGATGCGTCATTCTTGACATTGCCTCACCGATTGATCCTGTTATAATGTCAAAAGGTATGTTTCGTTTTCATCAAATTGTTTAATAGTTTCATGTATTGATGGAGCCGATAGTTGTCTTTGTTGAGTTATCTAATCCCACTTTTTCTTAAAAACCTATTTGTGTTACCCCGTTGGTAAAGAGGGTTCTTATGAGTAACACTGCATTATCACCAAAATCTACATCTTCTGTAAAACAGACGCAGAATCCACTATCAGCCATATTTTCTGGCCGACAGGGATTAAAACGAAGAGAAGCGATTTTGGCATATCTGTTTTTAATGCCAGCTATCGTCATTATTGGCTTGTTTGGTCTGTTTCCCCTTATCTTCTCAGCCTATCAAAGCACCCGAGCGGGTTTGAATAACATCGTTGGGCGGCCAGATGGTTTTGGTCAATATATTCGGGCGATTGACAATCTTGCCTTTGTGTTGGCTTTTTGGGTGGGGCTTTACTTTCTTTTCTTAGGTATAAGAAAATTCTTGGAACTGCGTGACAACCTTAAAGAACAAGATAATTCTTACTCAATGTTTGCAATTCCAGGCATATTAACGGCCGTTGGTCTTTCCCTCCTGCTCCAATTCATCTTTCTCTATTTACCAGGTCTTCTTGAAATTGGTGAAAAGATGCGCGGCTTCACGGCTGAAGAACGGAATGAGCTGTTCGGGACATTTGTGAGGGAAGCTTGGCAACTTGAACGGGTCTCCTCAACTTTTTATACGGCCGTTGCTGCCATCATCATTGGCTTTATTGCAAACCAAATCATTCTTAGGCAAATGCCCAAACTTCGCCAGTTAAGTAGTGACTTCTTAGGCGGCTTCACATCGGGTACACTTTTTTCCATTTTAGGGATTGCCCTCATTTGGATTACGTATACTCAAATCGAAGTAGCCTATGCCGAAGCGTTAGAAGATGGCGAATCATTGAGTATTTGGTCTCAAATGGTTACCATTTCAGCAGGCTTTGTCTTGCTCATCCTATCTGGTTGGCTCTGGCGCTCTGCGAATGAATTTCAATCCAACCGAATGATGATTGCTAAACTTATGGCCGCAATCCTCCTGATGGTCGGTGGTTGGATTTTAATTGCAGAACTCCCAGCAATGGTCGCTGAAGGGAATGAAGATTGGTGGGTGGGTCTACGAACCACCATTTGGTTTGTCATCGGAAGTTTACCTATTCAATTATCCTTAGGACTCTTCCTCGCCACCCTCATGTATCAGAATATCAAAGGCAAAAGCCTCTTTCGCATGATTTATTTCCTGCCCTTTGTGACACCTGCTGTCGGTTCTGCCGGTGTGTTCCGCGTCTTATTCTCAGGTAACCAAGCCTCTCCAATCAACAGCGCCATGGGCTTAGTCAATCTTGAGCCGCTCAAATGGCTCAACGAACCCAACGGTATTTTTGAGCTAATGCTCACACGATTTGATGTCTCCTTGCCAGAATGGGCAGCAGGCCCAAGTTTGGCACTTGTTGTGGCGATTATTTATGGTATCTGGCGCTACACTGGCTACAACATCGTCTTTTTCCTAGCGGGGTTAGGCAATATTTCCGGCGAGCTTTATGAAGCGGCTTCCATTGATGGAGCCAGTCGCTGGGATCAGTTCCGCCATATAACAATGCCTCTTCTTTCACCAGTTACTTATTTCTTAACAATTTTTGGTGTCATCGGCACCTTCAAAGCATTCAATACCATCTTCGTCCTTCGGACAGGGCAAGCATTAGGTTCAATGGATACAGCCAGTTTGGTCATCTTTGACGCCTTTAACCGAGACACCCGGTATGGTTACGCTGCCGCCTTAGGTATGATTTTGCTATTTGTTATTTTGGGGGCCACCGCCCTTCTGAATCGTTATGCAGAGGACAGAGTGTTCTATGGCTAGTCAATCAACTGCTCCAAACCTTTCAAATGAAGCAACAACCACGAGTATCGATTGGTTTAAGGTCATAACCTACACCATCCTTATTTCCGGTGCTATCGTCTCCATCTTCCCATTTTTAATGACGATAAGCATTTCTTTGATGAACCTGACCGAGGCCACAAGCGTCACTTGGATTCCCCGAGTTCCACAATGGAACAATTATTTAGAAGCGTGGAATGAAGCTGACTTCTCCCTGTTCCTCTTTAACAGTCTTAAAATCGCCGTCTTATCAACTGCAGGTGATGTCGTTTTCAGCATTTTAGCCGCTTACACCTTCGCCCGTATGGAGTTCCCTGGCAAAAATCTCATTTTTGTTCTGATGCTGGCTACCCTAACACTGCCTCAAGCAATTACTTGGGTGCCTAACTTCATTACTGTATCTTGGCTTGGCAAGGTAACCCCCATGCAGTGGATTGACAATTGGCCAGCGCTTACGATTCCTTTTATGGCTAGCGCCTTTGGTATCTTCTTACTGCGCCAATTTTTCCAACAAATCCCAGACGAGCTTTGGGACTCTGCCCAAATTGATGGGGCAGGTCACATGCGGTATCTATTCCAAATTGTGTTGCCCTTATCTCGCGCCCCTGTGCTTGTTCTTGCTCTATTCGGCTTCACAGGTAGTTGGGACAGTCTCGCTTGGCCTATTTTAGTAACGCGAACGCTTACTTGGCGCCCAATTTCATATGGGTTACAAGCTTTCCTTGATGAAGCAGGCAGTTTTGTGAATTTACAAATGGCTGGCGCGCTCATCACGATGATTCCAGTTTTAATACTTTACTTTTTTACACAAAGACAGTTCATTGAAGCCATGACCCGTTCGGGTTTAAAAGGTTAGCTCTCTTAACAACATTTCAATACTCATTTAAAAAAAGACTTAGCAAGTTTTTACCGATTCAGTTTGGACCAAAACTGGTTAAGTCATTTTTAAAGTTGCACACTCAAATTTTGTGGATCATCAGCCAATTATGGCTGAATGTAAAGGTAGTTAAGTCGAATGGCATCGCTTACTACTAATTATTATTTCTTTCTATAGGAGAAGATAAATGAAAAATATGCCAAAATATCTCATTTTAATGCTCATCACCCTCTTGTTCATCGCAGCTTGTGGTGGTGGCGCAGAAGAACCTGCTGATGAACCAGCAGAAGAAGCCACATCTTCTGAAGATGCTTCAACTGATGATGAAGCAATGGAAGACGAAGATATGGAAGAAGACATGGAAGAAGACATGGATGACGAAGAGATGATGGAAGAAGTTGATGGTTCCATCTGGGTTCTCTTGCCAGACTCTGCTTCTTCTGCTCGTTGGGAAACG
>JANQSK010001031.1 GCA_028284105.1 Anaerolineae bacterium | reverse complement strand
TAGAAGAGATGTTTGGCACACAGGTTGCTCAATCAATTCATATGCCATACTCGCTTGGAGACACAACGCAGGTAGGCGCCTTATTCGAAAATGCTGGTTTAGGCACTGTGGAAATCCAAACTGTGCCTGGGATGGCCCGTTTTGATTCGATTGATGCCTGGATCTATACCGATCTGAAAGGGTGGACCTTAGCCGATATGATTGACGACGCTCAATATGAAGCGTTTCGACAAGTTGCTCTCAAAAGATTGGCAAAGTTTGAAAAGGAAGATGGCTCAGTAGCATTTGACTCACCTGCGCACATCATTACTTTTTCAAAATAAGTGTGTTTGGGGGTGTTGTGCGAAGACTATCGTATATTGCTGCGATAGTCTTCGCATTTTTATTTTGATATGCAACACCCTCGTGCCATTAATTGGGTTAAAAAATTAGGCTTTAGAGTGGGAAAATCCCTACCTTAAAATGTTTGAAATTTTAAGGAAAAGAGCGTTGACTTTTTGTGCCGATCACCATATTAATTTAGTCCTCACTTAATTAAATTGGTGCATGGGATGAGTGAAAAGGATATATTACCGTTTTTGAAGCTAATCGCTGATAAAACGCGTTTGAACATTGTGGGTCTTCTTGCGGAGCATCCCCGTAGTGGGGATGAGCTTGCCGCGCTTTTGAATGTCAACCCCTCAACGATTTCGCAGCATATTTCTCGTATGAAAAAGCTGGGCTTGATTCGTGTTCGAGCTGAGCAATATTACAATATCTATGAGATAGACTTTGACTGCTTTAATTGGTATACAAGTCAATTAACGGCCGTTGGTCTCTCAACCCGTGTTCTCTCGAGTGAAGCCATCAATTTTGAGGCGTATGAGCAGCAAATTTTAGATAAATGGGTTAAAGATAATTCGCTTCAAGGTGTGCCGAGTCAAATCCAACATCGCCCCGTTCTCATTAAATGGCTAACCCATAAATTCGACCGAGATCGCAAATATGCTAAAGAGCAGGTTAGAGATGTGCTGGCCGCTTATTGTGGTCCTCAATTCCAAAATTCATGGCACAAAATATTGTTAAAAGAGGGTAAGCTCAGCCGTTTAAGCAACCGCGAATGGTATTGGCGAACGGACTCGATTTTGGCTAAAAATGCTGATTTTGACCCTCAACAGTTACCCCAAGCTGAGCTGTCTGAGAAGATTCGCGCGCCACGCATTCGTAACGGCCGTTTAACCGTCAGCCGAGACCCCGAATTGCTTCGTCGTAATTTGCTATCAATCGCCTTACGCATTCAAGCGGAGCGCCCCTACTCTCCGAACGAAATTGATCAAATTACGACCCAATATAGTGAGGGGGATCCCGACTTTTTCCGTCAGGTGCTGGTTGATAAACAAGTGCTTTATTTGCAAGATGATGGCTACTATCATCGTGACCCATTAGGGCCAGAACATCAAATTTGGGGTTCTGCTTCCTAGATTTCCCTTTATAATAAACTCAAAAACAATAGAGAGAATTCATGACTCCAAAACGTGATTTAATCGTCATTGGTGGTGGCCTCATTGGGTTAGCCACTGCGTATCAATACCTCAAACAAAATCCTGGAAAATCGGTTACCCTACTCGAAAAAGAAACGGCCGTTTGTAAGCATCAATCAGGGCGCAATTCAGGTGTGCTCCATTCAGGCATTTATTACACGCCGGGTACACATAAAGCCTCGATGTCTCTCGCTGGCAAAGAGATGATGCAAACCTTTCTTGATGAAGAGAATCTGCCCTACGATTTGTGTGGCAAAGTGATTGTTGCCAAGAACGAAGATGAGTTTCCAGCCTTAGAGAAAATTTTCAAAAATGGGACAGCCAATGGGGTGGAGTGTGAAATCATTGGAAAAGAGCGACTCAAAGAAATTGAGCCTCACTGTAGTGGGATCAAGGCGATACACGTACCTACATCAGGAATTGCTGATTATCCTGCTGTCGCCAATCGATTGGCTGAAAAAATTGAATCGATGGGTGGTGAGGTCTGTACACAAACTCGCGTGCTGTCCATTGATGAACGAGCTGATCAAGCAACCGTTCTGACAAATAAAGGGGAATTTGCTGGGAAGCAGGTTGTGGCCTGTGCTGGTCTTTATTCTGATCGTGTGGCCAAAATGACCGCGCCTGAACAGGTCAAGGCTCAAATTGTGCCTTTCCGTGGTGAATATTATCAGCTTAAACCGCACGCTGAACATTTGTGCAAAGGGCTTATCTACCCCGTGCCTGATCCGCGCTTTCCGTTTTTGGGGGTGCACTTCACCAAAATGATTGAAGGGGGCGTTGATTGCGGCCCAAATGCGGTGTTGGCACTAGCTCGTGAAGGATATACGTGGGGCGTTTTTAACGGGGGGGATTTATGGGAATCTTTGACCTATTCTGGCTTCCAGCGTTTGGCATTTAAATATTGGCGGTATGGTCTTGGCGAGATGTGGCGCTCGTTTAGTAAGTCTGCCTTTGTTAAAGCGCTTCAAGGGTTGATTCCTGAAATTACAGCTGAAGACCTAGAACCTCATCCAGCCGGTGTGCGTGCCCAAGCGTTAACGCCTAAAGGGGAGATGGTATACGATTTTGATTTTGTTTCTTCAAAGCGGGTGTTACACGTGGTGAATGCACCCTCACCAGCAGCGACAGCGTCGCTATATTTTGGCAACCATATTGTTGAGCGCTTGAAGGAATAATTGATAGGGGAGAATCGGCCGTTTTTACACCGATGCAAAAAAGCTAAATAGTTGGTTCTTTTTGCTGACTAACCTCAATAAGCACCTGTGCTAAATCATTAAGTTTAAACGGCTTGGACAAAAAGTAATCCATGCCTGCATTTAAACAAAGCTCACGATCTCGTTGCATAACGCCAGCTGTTAACGCGACAATAATTGGAGTGTATTCTAAATTAAGCTGTGTCTTGATTATCTTTGATGCTTCTAACCCATCCAACTCAGGCATATGAACATCCATAAAGATGAGGTCATAGACTTTATGCATGACCATGTTGACGGCTTCTTGTCCATTAAATGCAACATCAATGTGGTAACCTAGTCGTTCAAGAGTGCGAAGAGCGACCTTTTGATTGATTAGATTATCTTCGGCCAGTAAAATTGAGAGCGGGTGATGAGTGCCCATTGTGCTATCAAATGCATGACCACTGTTTAGCCGTTCGATTTTCTGAGGGTGGTTGGTAAATATTTTGAGTATAGTTTTTAGAAGCTTGTCGCTTTTAATGGGTTTGTAGACAAAAGAGTCAATGCCTAAAGCATCTGCTTCACTTTTGATGTCCCGATTCCCAAATGATGTTGCCATCAGAATAGGGGGCAATGATTTAAAATTGTCCTGTAAGGTCTGAATCATTTCGACACCATTTATCTCAGGCATTTGATAATCGGTGACAATGAGATCGAAATGAGGCTGTTTGGCTAATGTCGATATTCCTTCTGCTGCGCTATTGACCGTTTGGGTAGACATGCCCCATTGATGACAGTAATTAGATAGAATTTCGAGATTTGTGACGTTGTCGTCAACAATGAGAATGTTTTTGGCCTTGAGGTCAGAAATATCCAAAATTTCTTGATTATTCTCTTCATTCAGAGCCACCGATGCCGTGATGCTGAATGAGAATGTGGAGCCAACATCTGGTTCACTCTCAACCCACAGTTCTCCGCCCATCATTTCGCTTAACTTTTTACTAATGGCCAGACCTAAGCCGGTGCCACCAAATTTTCTTGTTGTGGAAGAGTCAACCTGGCTAAAGGATTGAAATAGTTTATGCATTCGGTCGGGGTGAATGCCAATGCCCGTATCAGCAATAGCAAATTGAATCAACAAGTCATTGTTTTCGAGCGGTTTTGCCGAAATAGTCACTTTGATTTCCCCGTCTAGAGTGAACTTCACCGCATTTGAGAGCAGATTAACAATGATTTGGCGAACGCGTGTGACATCTCCCTCAATCCATTGAGGGGTCTTTTGATCATAATCCAATAAAAGCTCAAGATTCTTTTCTTCAGCTTTAGGCGCGATGAGATCGAGCGCATCTTCAACGCTTTCTTTGAGGTTAAAGGGTTCTTTTTCAAATTCTAATTTGCCAGATTCTATTTTTGAGAAGTCTAAAATATCGTTGATGATCGTGAGGAGAGATTCACCACTGTTACGAATCGTTTCAACGAAGCCTCGTTGCTCGTTATCAAGATTCGTATCCTGTAGAAGGCTTGTCATCCCAATGACACCGTTCATCGGTGTACGAATTTCATGACTCATGTTGGCAAGGAAGTCTGATTTGGCTCTGGCTGCTTCTTCAGCGGATTCTTTTGCTTCCCGCATAACCTGCTCGGAGCGCTTACGTTCATCGATATCATAGACGCTTGATAAGACACACTCTTCCCCACCGAAGTCGATTCGTTGCCAAGAAGATTCGGCCCAAAAAACACGGCCGTTTACGTCGATTAACTGCAGTTCTTCACTATTCAATTGACCTTGCTCTTCAAATTTTTGAAGTAATTTAGATCGGACCCCCAAGTCAACATAGAATTTATGGACATTTGCGTCTGAAAATGAATCAGGTTTAGGATTAAATAACGAGACAAATGACGGATTGGCAAAAACAATAGTTGTATCAGATGATTTGGTGATGCAGATAGCAATTGGTAGAGAATTGATTGCTGCTTTTAACTGATGTTCACTCTCACGAATTTGCTTTTCTTGTGTTTTTAGGGCGGCAAAAGTCCTATCCATTTGATCAAAGAGCTGTTGATTATGAATAGTTGCTGCAGCTTGATTGATAATATTTTCAATCAAGTTGAGCTTTTCTGATGAGATTTCGATGCGCTCATCTTGAATGTAAATAGAGATTGCCCCTATAACGGTTGCCCCAATTTTTAGTGGGAGGAGGCCCACCGAAGAGATATTTTGCGCTTTTAGAAATTCATGGACGTGAGCCAATTCTGGAGCAGACTGCGCACAAAGAAAGAATCGCCTTTCACCTGAATTAATGACACCTTTCATGAGGGGAGCTTTATCTAATGGCGCATGATCTCCTAAATTGGATTGGCTTAATGTTGGATCAAACTTTTCACTTTCAATGGTGATTTGGCTCTTTTCTTCATTAAGAATGGCAACCGATATATTTGATAGACCCCCTAACTCATAAAGGTAATTAACTAATGTGTCTAATGATTCTTTGAAATTTTTGGTTTTTGAGATGCTGTTAATAACTTTGTTGATGAGCGTTAATTCTTTACGCGCTTTTCTAGATTCTTCAAGGGCGGTTTCTGTTTCTGAACGAAGCTGAATGTTTTCGATAGTGCGTGACAGCAAGTTTCCAATCGATTCAAACAGCATTTCATCGCTTTCATCATAGGCGTGTTCAGTAAATGAAGAAACATTGAGCGTGCCAACAATCTCTCGATCGGCAATCAAGGGGCAGTTCATAATAGAACGTAATCCCTTTTCACCTAACTCTTTGAACCCAACAAAATCTAATTTACGAACATCGCCTGTATTAAAAGTTTCCCCTGCACAGACAACATCGACTAAATGGGAACCTTCAATTGGAAATACCTTGTTCGCGAATTGAGATAGATTTATTTTTTCACCTGACACATCAACAAGTCGATAAGTGCCATCTTCCCAATTGATCCAACTCATGCTGGCACGAGTCGATGGAATAACCTTGATGATAGTGTCACAGGCTATTTGGAAGGCTTCAGAGATATCCGAAGCATTGATAAGACGTAACGTTAAGTCATTGACAAGCTTTAATCGATGGGATTCATACGCTTCTTTTGCAGAGGCAAGTAATGAGGCAATATAGGTTAATTGCGTGGCCTGTTTTTTAGAGAAGCAGCTCTCTTTTCGACATGCCATGTTAAGTGTGCCAATGATTTTGCCTCGAATAAAGAGAGGAACAACGGCAATCGACACCACCTCAAGCTCGCAAAGTTTATTAATGTCAATGTAGTTAGGATGAGGCTCAATTTTATCGATGATCAGAAGCTGCCCTTGTTTAATTGCATGGCCAACAATCGAATTCTCGAATGTGATGTGATGATCACCTAATAAGATTTTCTTATCAGCGAGTGGAATAAATGAAATAGATTTTTTATCTCTTTTGAGCAGGGAAAAACTGACAGTGTAACAAGAAAATAGGGAGAAGAGCGTATCGTTGATATGCTGTTTGGCTTCGGTAAAATCGGCCGTTTGACTAATCTTATTGGCTAGCTCGATAAGCTGGTGTTGCAAGTGAATGTTCCTTTGATTCAATATATAGACTTTGCCGCGATTTTATTTTTATAGAGCCAAAGTTCATTTGCAATATCCTTTAGGGGCTACATCTCTACAGAATCAACCTATTTGAAAGACTTTTGAATGTGCCAATGGTCATATTGGATTAGATTTTTTGTCTAGAAGGGGAGCAGGTGGAAAACGGCCGTAAAAATAACTAAGTAGGGCTTTTCAAATAGTTGATAAGTTCAGGCCTATAAAAAGAGCGGCAACTGCTTTTTTAATTTGTGAGCATCATGGCCAAGCAGTTGCCTAAAAAGTACTGTCGAGAGAGGAGCTACGTGATGAAGCTCCTCTCAATCGAGTCGGACACACCAATATCCAATCTCCTTACCAAGGATACAGATAATTACTTAAACGGTTCCAAATGAGTTCTTAAACTTTTCTTAAAATTTTTAATTTTTACAAAACCGGTAACCAATGCCGTGTTCTGTTTGTAAGTAGATAGGTAGTTTCGCATTGGGTTCAATCTTTTTCCGCAAATGTGATAAATAAACGTGGATATAGTCGGGGCTATCGCGGTATTCCCATCCCCAAACCTTATCTAAAATTTGCTCATGCGTAAGCACGCGATCGGCATTTTCAACTAAGTAAGCTAATAAATTGAATTCTCGACTACTGAGTTTGACGGGTTCACCTTCAACTAAGACACGTCGCTCGTCTAACAATACCGATAAATAATCATCTTGATAGTCCAACTTAGGCTGTTCAACTTCAACAATGCGATTTCTTCTAAGGGCTGCTTTAGCACGGGCAATTAAAACCGACCGACTAAAAGGTTTTGTTACAAAATCATCAGCACCACATTCTAAGCCTCGCACAATTTCCTCATTGCGGTTTAGTGTCGTGAGCATAATGACCGGAATTTCTGACATCATACGAATCTGTCGGCAAACATCCCAGCCTTCAATATCAGGCATCCGAATGTCTAATAAAACTAAATCTGGTTTGAGCTCAAAAAACTTTTGTAACCCTTGGCGACCATCCATTGCCGTATGCACATCTGCACCTTCTTTTTTGAAAGTTAGCTTTAACATTTGGCATAAGCTGATGTCATCATCCACTATTAAAATTTGCTTGCTATCCATAATTCTCTCTACTTCTCACTTGTTGCTTACTTAGGCAACGGCGTGTTCAAATTTAGGTAGGTCATGAAGGACCGTAGTCGACTTTTCTGGAAGCAAAATGGTAAATATGCTTCCTTCTCCTATTTCACTGCTGACGGAAATGCTCCCATCATGTGCTTCTATCAATGCTTTGGTAATAGCTAATCCCAGGCCAGTTCCAATTGCTTTATCTTGTAGTTCCTCCACCCGGGTAAATCGCCTGAAAATATAGGGAAGCTCTTCTTCTGGTATGCCGTATCCACTGTCTGAGACTTCGATTTTGGTGAAGTTAGGAATTTGCTCAACGGTGACTTTGATGCTGCCTTTGACTGGGGTGTATTTGACGGCATTAGATAAAAGATTGAGCATAATACGTTCAAATTGTTCTTCATCCGCTAGGAGTGAAAGCTGCTGCTCTGGGAGATCGCATTGAATATCTAACTCTTTTACGCTTGCCTCAGAAACAACGATATCAATGACAATATGAATCAACCGATTTAAATTAAACGTTGCTTTTCGAGGTGTAATTGCGTGGCCGCTGTTTAGTTTTTCGAGGTCTAAAATATTTCTCAACAACCGTTGAAGTGACTTTTGGCACCGAATCATTGTTTCCGTAAATTGTGGGTCTTCTTGAGCAACAGTTGGATCTTCACGGAGAAGCTCAGCATAAAGCTGCATGCTTGTGAGCGGCGTAATCATGTCATGGGTAAGGACTGCGAGAAAGGCATCTTTTCGTTTGTTTAACGCTTCCAATTCTGAAGTTCGCTGTTGTACCAAAAATTCAAGATTATCCATGTGTGCCTGCATCTTTCTTTGGTAAAGTCGAAAAGCAATGGCCGACAGCAAAATGGGGAGGAAGAAAACACCTAATCCAACTGGCCCGAATGAGATAAGTGAAAATGATAGAATGCCGCCACCAATGCTCATAAGTAAGATCGTGATTGGCATTGCCCATGCGTTGGCTGACCAAATCGAGCGAATGGATACTTTACGATTTTGTTGTAGCCAAATGATGCCTGCCAAAATCCAAAAGTTAACTTGCTCGTAAATAATGGCTCCTGCAAAATAGGGCAAGATTAGACCGACTAAATTTTCGCCAAGCAAGGCGCGCAAATTAACGAAAACAAAACCCGCTGCTAATATCGAAATGCTGCTCATACTGGTATTGAAGGCCAGCTGGGGGAGACTTTTGCGCCAGACATTTTTTTCAGAGGGCTTGATTATCCAAAGGCTGAGTTCTGAAACAGCCTCAATTACTGCTGCTGCAAAAGGACCAAAAAGCGGTACGACCGCCATGCTGACTGCTGGTACCACTTGATAAGTGACGCTTGTCTTGTTTGAGATTGAAAATGATGATGCCACTAATTGTGCTAAAACGGCAAAGGTGACAAACAATAGAAAATAGACAGGTGGCTGAAACGTTCTTATTCGCATCAGCCCTGTGGTGATAATTGTGATGCCTAATGCGCTCACAATGAGTAAATACACAAAATAAGGTTGTTTTAACCGAGCCACTACTCTAACTCCTCGTCGGTAATGATGAGCCCACTATCGTTGAACCCACCACTAAACTGCGCACTCCAATCTGAACCGCCCCAAGCATAAGCACCACCGCCCCAAGCATAAGCACCACCGCCCCAAGCATAAGCACCACCGCCCCCAGCGTACGCACCACCGCCCCACGCGTAAGCACCACCGCCCCCGCCACAAGCAC
>JANQSK010001023.1 GCA_028284105.1 Anaerolineae bacterium | reverse complement strand
CGCCAGGACATGATTACCACGCACAATGCCGGCTTGAATGGCATCGAAACTTTCAGAGGGGCGTTCGCTTTTAGGGATGGGTTCCCCTTTTGCGTTCTTTGGTGGCTGGCGAGAAGGTTCTAAAAATGTGTTTGCTGAGTTAAGGGTATATCGAAAAAGGAGTGCAAAGCCTTCAGCCCAACCATCGGTACCTCGAATAGGGAGAATGTATTGGGCAAAGTAGAGGAGTCCAAGCAAGAAAAACACGGCCGTTCCGGTAAACCAGACCAGCGCCCCCAAGTTTCCAAATGGGATGCCGTTGAGATCAGCAAGAACCGACCCAATACCACCCAAAACGAGCAGTGCTAATATCAGCCAAATGATGCCTAAATCTCTTCTTGAACTTCTATTTTTATTCTGATCCAACAAAATTCAACCCGTTTTGGTGTTTTTCCTAAATAGTCAGGACAACATCAATGAGGTGAACAGAAAACGCCTGCAAAAATTTCGAACAGGCGACCACTTTCCGTATAACCAAATTCAGTTTACCATAATTTAATTTTTGGAACTATCTACACCTAATACAAACTTCTTTTTGATTAAACAGTTTTGAACCATTCAGAGTAACTATCTTATTCTGAAAGATATGGTTAAAAAACGGTGTTGGAGAGCCATTTCATGGCAGCAAAGCAGAAAGTTTAGCCTTTTGGTTGATTTTAATTATTTATAATTGAATTTATTATTAGCTACTGACAAAAAAAGACCCTGCAAAATTGCAGGGTCTCCAAATTTAGCTTAGTTACCGAATCGGCGTTGCGAACGCTTCATGCGGCGGACAGCTTTCTTTTTCTTAATTCGCTCGAGCTCGCTCTTTGGAATGTGCCAACGCTTGCGGCGAACATCAGAAAGCACCTTGCTTTTCATTACCGATTTACGAAAACGGCGCAAAAGCTGTTCTTGTGATTCGTTTGAACGTAATTCTACCTTAGGCATAAGTCTCACCTCCTTGGTTTTTGAATTATATAAATTTCACATTCCTAAACTGATTGATTTCAAGTTATTTTGTGAAATTTACTTGGTAAAAACCCAAATCTATTCATTTCTTTTTCAACATATTTTCGGGTTTTTACACAGAAGATTCCCTCAGGCTGATAGTGGTGCGTGGGAGGTGATAGCACACAACCCAACGATGACCAAGGTCGATTACTCAGCTTTTGAGTAAAAGTTGGGCCAATCAACCAGAATTTTACAGAAAGTATTAGGGAAACTTCGATTTGGTAAATTACTTACGGGGGTTACAATACCCACGAAAGAGTAGTGTACATGGATCAGTTTGAAATTGCAACGGTATTCATTCTCAAGTACCAGACTAAAACGGAAAAATTATGAAAGCACGAAAATTTGCCCAATTAGGGGTTCCCTCAGGAGCAGCCATGAAGGCGGCAGGAACGGCCGTTCGCCGCGCACGCGAGGCGGGTATTCCAAAAAAGAGCTTGCCGGACATTATAACGGCCGTTGTTGAAAACCCAGAAGATTATCTACAAGATACCATCTTTGGTGACCTCGCAGATGCACTTATTGTTGCAGAGGCCGAATCACCTCGCTTTAAACCCCGAGAATCACCTGCCCCATTCCGCATTTGGGGTGAAGGGCTTGATCACAACGCCATTAAGCAAATGGAAAATGCAGCCCAGATTCCAGTGGCAGTTCGCGGGGCTCTTATGCCCGATGCCCATCTTGGGTATGGGCTACCTATTGGGGGCGTCCTAGGAACCAGAAATGCTGTTATTCCCTACGCTGTTGGTGTAGATATTGCCTGCCGTATGAAGCTGTCTGTATTTGATATGTCACCTCATGTTTTAGGAGGCGAACAAAAACGATTATCAAACGCTATCGAAAAAGAGACTCGCTTCGGCACAGGAGTCGTCTTTCAACGGAAAGACCGCCGTGATCATGCTGTCATGGAGGCGGATTGGGGTGTCACCTCACTGACCCGTCGTCTCAAAGATAAGGCGTGGGCTCAGCTAGGTACAAGCGGTAGCGGTAACCACTTTGTCGAATTTGGTGTTTTGGAAGTGCTTGATGAAGAGGCTGGACTGCCCAAAGGGGAATACCTAGCACTTTTAAGCCACAGCGGTAGTCGTGGACCAGGAGCACAGGTTGCTAATTTTTACACCAAGCTTGCTCGTGAACTCCATCCAGAGCTGCCCAAAGAGTTAACCCATCTGGCATGGCTTGATTTAGATAGCAGCGAAGGGCAGGAGTATTGGAATGCGATGCAACTCATGGGGGAATATGCTGCCGCCAATCACGCCTGCATTCACAAACACATTGCCAAGAACCTTGGAGCAAAGGTATTGCTTGATGTTGAAAATCATCACAATTTCGCTTGGAAAGAAGAGCATGATGGGGAAACATTGATTGTTCACCGCAAAGGTTCCACGCCAGCTGGCCAAGGGGTGATGGGGATTATCCCGGGTTCGATGGGGGCACCAGGCTTCCTAGTGCGTGGAAAAGGGAATGATGCCTCACTTCACTCTGCATCACACGGAGCCGGGCGGCGAATGAGCCGTAAAAAAGCAACTCAATCCTTTACATGGTCAGATGTAAAGAAATATCTTCGAGAGCGGAATGTGACCTTGCTTTCTGCTGGACTCGACGAAGTGCCTATGGCGTATAAAGATATTCACGAAGTGATGTCTGCTCAATCCGATTTAGTCGACATAATGGCACGTTTTGATCCAAGATTAGTGAAAATGGCGCCTGCGGGTCATCGGCCTGAAGATTAAGCTATTTTTTCTGTTATGAATTAAGTTTAAAGTAACAGGAATTTAGGGAATTTGGAAATCTATATCAATCGTTCTCTGGATCATTCTGATTAAAAATTTTTTATGCTAATAGTTTGAATATCAAAGAGGGTTCAGTTTTGAAAGACTGGACCCTCTTCTAATTTTCACGGTTATCCTTTCACGCGCTCAAAGTATTGTTTAAACTGCACCAAGTGATCGCCGTCCTCTTTTTTCATAACGCCAGCAACGACAGGGAGCATCAATTTTTTAAGTCCATTGGTTGAGACCACACACTCTAAATCAATTTGTGTACCGCCATTCTTAGGTGTCAGGTTGTAGTAGTAGGCCACATCAAT